>CAVKAP010000042.1:0-9032 GCA_963654445.1 Segatella copri | reverse complement strand
GGTCAAGAACTTTTTTTACTTTTTTTGATATTTTTTAAATGCCCTTTATTTATAAGCTTTTTCCATACCTTATTCCTTACTATATAAAAAAATGCCCCTCCTAAGAGAAGCACAACCTTTATTTCTTTACCTTTAAGTCTTTAACTGAACGATAAGCCTTAAACATACCATTATAGAGCTTGTTATAGAATGGACTGGTTACATAGGTAAATTCACCCACTAATTCTTCTACACAAGCGCCAAAGCCTCGTTTAAAATCAAAGAGTCCAAACATTGGTGAATCTTCATTGAACTCACCCGTAATTCCATAGAAATTATATTGTTTATAGCCATTTTCAATCGCAAAACGAATCATTTGATCATTTAAGAAATATTGGCCCTTATATTTCATAAATTGACGATAGCTTGCACCAAATAAAGAAACAACCTGTTGTCCAAAGATCATAAACAATCCACCTGCAACGACAACTTTAGATCCATATTCTTTTTTGATTTTTCCCATCTCTTCAATTTTCTTATCCGCTGCAACGGCTTGTTTAGCCAATTCTTTGACTAAGGATTCTTTTACCTTTTCCTTTGAGGTTTCACGATCCAGCTTCTTTTCTAATTGTTCTTTTTTTGATTTGTAAGAAGCAATAGAAGCTTCGACATCCAATTCGACCAACATAATTTTAATGTCATCGCCAAAAACATCATACATATGGTTATAGTAAGAAATCGGACGATCTAAAAACCCTCTTCTTTCTCCTGTATGTTCCATCAATTTTTTAAATTCTTCAATACGACTTTTATCAATTTGTACGAGCTTTAAACCATGCTTATACGAATTATTAACATTTAAACGAGTTGTTTTATGTAAACCTTTTTTATAATCATCTACACTCTTTCCTTCAAGATTCAAAACAGAAATCCATCTTGGTTCTAAATCTTTTCCATACACCTTAGTAAAACCAACATGTTGATAGCCTTCCGCTTCTAAGAAATGGACCAATTTCTTATGATTGATGCCGTTTTCCACAATATCTCCATTGATATCTCTTTCTTGATAAATCACTGATGGATTGATTTTAATAAAAATACCTTTATGCTCTTTCACAAATTGAATGATGCCATCCGAATATTTTTTTACAAAATCTAAATCATTGTAATCAATCAAATATCCTCTAGGTGAATAGAAGATATATTTTCCAATAACCGGCGCTTTTTTCGCTAATAAAATAGAAACACCTTTAATTTCATCCTGTTCCTTATATCCAACTAAATAATATTTCCAACCGGTTTGTTCCTTTAGCTTTCCCCAATACGAGCTTTGAAAGAAAATACTGTTTTCTTGTTTTCTCGCATATTCATTAAATTCATTTTCACTTAATTCAACAATCATTTTTCCATACCTCTAATTCTTAATATATATTCATAAGTTTAAATGTAACTTAAACTTTTCTCACAAATAAAAAAGAGACTTAATAATAAGTCCCAATTCTATAAAACACTATTTTTCTACAACTTGACGTCCGTTGTATTCACCACATTCACACATTTTATGTGCTAATTTGTATTCGCCACAGCTAGGGCAACGTACCAAAGTTGGTGGTACTAATTTGTAGTGAGTTCTACGTTTGTTCTTACGTGTTTTTGAACCTCTTCTTTGTTGAACTGCCATGCTTGCACCTCCTAGTCATCATCCAGTTTGAATTCACTTAACTTTTCCCATCGTGGATCAATTTTATCCTTCTCTTCTTCCAAATCTGCTTCACTCATGACCTTCCATCCATTTCCTTTTGGATAATCCTTTTTAGAAACTCGTGTAAGACTCATAGGCGCTTCAAACAAAATAGCTTGAAAGATTTCAGGATTCAAATCAATCGTATCTTTTTTCACGACGATAATTTCATCCTCCTCATCTTCTTCAAGACGAGCAAATGAATACGTTGTTTGCGACTTTGTGTCAAATGTCACTTCAAGATCCTCTAATGTAATGGAATCTGGGACGATCATCACACCGTCCATATCCAAATCTGAGAAAACGAGTGATTTTCCGTCAAACTGTAAAGTACCCGTTACGTGTACTTCAGGAATGGACTTGACTTGAGTATGATGAAGGAAATCGTTTTCCTCAACAGCTAAATGTTCATCAATTGAAATGATTCCATTTTTTGATTTAATAAAGTCTGTTTTCGTAAATTTCACGATTTTCACCTCATGTCGCATTTGATATTATAATAAAAGCCTCAACGAATGTCAACCATTCATCACAGACCTTTACTATCTTAACAAATTTGAAAGCTAAAATCCAGTTATGTTAGAATATTTTTATGAAAATCTGTGGAATTATTGCCGAATACAATCCCTTTCATCAAGGACATATTTATCAGCTTCAATCGATTCGTAATCAATTTGATGCGATTGTTGTGATTATTAGTGGATATTACAGTCAAAGAGGGCTCCCCTCTTTAATGACACCTTATGACAAAACAAAGCTTGCCTTAGATTATGGGGCAAATTTAGTATGCATGCTACCAGCACATCTCTCTTGTCAAAGTGCACAATACTTTTCAAGGTATGCGATTGAATCTCTAAGCACCTTAGATATTAATTGTCTTTGTTTCGGATCGGAATGTGCATCCCTTGCTCAATTAGAAAAATGGAATAAGGCCATTCAACAAGAAGAAAAAGATCCCAGCTTAAGTCTTCATCAAAGCTTACCTGAAAGGATTCAAGCCAATGATTTACTTGCCTTACATTATCTGCAGGATTGTAAAGAAAAAGGAATCGAATCTCTTCCTTTAAAACGGAATCAATCCCTTCAATCGGCTACTTCAATCCGTTCCGATTTTTTTCAAGGGAAACATAAGCCCTTTGATTCTATGTTTCATAAAGAGCAAAATTGGGAAAATTACTATCCTTACCTACAAACCTTTCTTCTTTTAACAAGTACAAAGGATTTAGAACATTACTTTTTAGTGAATGAAGGAATTGAGCATCGTTTAAAAAAAGCTGCTATGCAAAAGGATTGGTCCTCTTTTTTACAAGCTGCCATTTCAAAAACCTATACGAAGGCCCGCATTCAAAGAACCTGCTTGATGATTCTTCTACAAATCAAAAAAAGTGAAATGATGAATCTACATTTTAATGAAGTTCAGGTTTTAGGCTTTGATGCGATTGGCCAAAAGCTTTTAAAAGAAAAGAAAGAGAAAAAGATCATTACTCAATTTCATCAATTGTCCCCTTTCGAGCAAACAATTGAAAGTAAAACGCTCACATTGTACAATAGTGTTATGAAAAATAAGATAAAGAGAGAGGAAGTACTGCATCCATGATTTTATTATTTATCATTTTTATCCTACTTCTTCTATTAGGAATCCATCGTTATTATTTCCCACCGATTCCTGATCAAAAACAAATTTATGATTATGCCTTACTTTTAGGTTGTCCTTGTCATGATGATGGTACCCTTTGTACATCCGCTAAAAAACGCTGTGCTCTAGCAATCTCTGAATATAAAAAACATCATTATGAAACCTTAGTTATTAGTGGTGGAGCAGTAAAAAATCAATACGAGGAAGCGCTTCAAATGAAGAATTACATCTTAGATCGATGTCCTTTACCAATTATTTGTGAAACGGATTCAAAAAACACCTGGGAAAACTTTTCTTATTCAAAGGAAATCATTCAAGATCATTCGGTTTTAATTTTAACCAGTGGAACCCACGCTCGTCGTGCCTGCGCAATTGCGAAAAACTTTTTTACCGATTATAGTGCAGCTTGGTATCCCGAGCATCGCTTGAAGCATATTCTACGTGAAGTAGCCAGTCGTATTCTCTATATTCAAATCGAATGGAAAAAAGATAAAGAAGGCCAAGAAAAAGACTTTGACAAATAATGTCAAAGCCTTTTTTCTTATAGGGCAAATTGTGAATTATATAGATTGGCATAGAAGCCATTTTCTTTCATTAAGGAATCATGATTTCCTTGTTCAATAATATCCCCTTGATCCATGACTAAAATCAAATCCGCATTTCGAATGGTCGATAGACGGTGGGCAATAATGAAGGAGGTCTTTCCCTTCATCAAAAGATCCATTGCCTTTTGAACCAATTCTTCGGTACGTGTATCTACATTAGAGGTTGCTTCATCGAGAATAAGGAATGGCTTTTCTTCCACCATAGCACGTGCAGTCGTAATCAATTGTCGTTGTCCAACTGATACGGAGTTTTCATCATTTAATACCGTATCTAAGCCATTTGGAAGGGATTTAATGAAATGCGATAGACCAATACGATCACATACCTCCCAAATTCTTTCATCCGTTACAGAGCTATGATTATAGGCAATATTCTCACGAACTGTTCCTTCAAATAACCACGTATCCTGTAAGACCATCGTAAATAAATCATGGACATTTTCTCTAGTTAAATCGTGAATCGAGCTTCCATCAATCTGGATATCCCCTTGATTGATTTCATAGAATTTCATCAATAGATTCACCATGGTCGTCTTGCCAGCACCAGTTGGACCAACAATGGCCACCTTTTGTCCGGATTTTGCCTGGGCCGTAAAATCATGAATGATTTCACGATTTGAATCATAGCCAAAGTGTACATGATCAAAGGAAATATTTCCTTCCTTCTTTTCTAATGATAGACTTTGTTCCGGCTCTTCTTCCATTTCCTTTTCATCAAACAATTCAAAGACACGCTCACTAGCTGCAGCTGTTGATTGTAATGAAGTAATGGCTTGGGCAATTTGTCCTAATGGTGAAGTAAATAAACGAACATAGGTCATAAAGGCAACAATGACGCCAAAGGTAATCACATCATTCATTGTTAAGATTGCCCCTACAATACAAACCGCTGCATAGGCAAAGTTTCCAATAAAATTCATCATTGGCATCATTAAACCCGATAAGAATTGACTCTTTCGATTGGCTTGATAGACCTCTTTATTTAAGCCATCAAATTTTTCATCTGCTTCTTCTTTGGCTTGATAGGCCTTCACAATTAATAAGCCCGAATAGATTTCTTCAATATGACCATTTAATCGTCCTAAAGCGGCTTGACGATCTCTAAAATACTTCTGTGATTTTTTCATCACAATCATCATAAAGATAAAGCCGACTAGACTTGCTCCAATTGCAGTCAAAGCCATTGTCCAATTGGTCACAAACATCATGACAAGCGTTCCTACAAATAAGGTAACATTGGATACCAGCATACCTAAGGATTGGTTCATGGATTGTGCAATCGTATCAATATCATTGGTAACACGACTTAAAATATCACCGGTTTGATGTCGATCAAAATAAGATAAGGGTAAACGATTCACTTTTTCCGAAACACGAGAACGTAAGTTTTTGGCAAAGCCATTGGAAATGTAGGTCATAATTAAAGACTGTAAATAGGTTAATAAGGCACTACAGATATATAAGATAGCTAATAAGCCTGCAATCCTTTTAATCGCCTTAAAATCCATATGTGGTTTAATCAGACCTTGAATGGATTTTGGCATTTGATCGACCTTTTTATACAAGGCCTTCGCATCGCTTTTTTTCGACATCGTCGATAAGAGCTTTAAATATTTCACTTGATCTTGGCTTGAAATCTTTGTTCCATCCACTTTGATTTCTGGAAAGAAAACTTCCTTTTCATGATCACTTAATTGATCAAGCATCTTACTCGAGCTTTTGGTATCATTGATATCAACCGTTTGAAAGGCCTGCATCAATTCTTGTTTTTCTTGAAAACTTAAAGCACTGGAGGTCATAATCGATTGAATATTTTCTTGAGTTAATTGACCTGTTACCTTTTCCGTAATTTCTTGCATATTGTCTTGATCCACTCTTAAACCCGAAGTAATTTCATCGGTTAAGCTAGATAGACGATTCGGTGCAGATATAGATAAAACACTCGAAGCAATCGCAAATAAGATAGCAATCAATATTCCAGTATGAAAACGTTCAAGCTCTTTAAAAAGACGCGCAATCGATCCTTTAAAATCCTTCGATTTTTCCGTTGTAAATCTTGCAGGTCTAGACATTTTCTAATTCCTCCTTACTCAATTGTGAATAAGCAATTTCTTGATATACCTCACAATTTTTCATTAATTCTGAATGTGTGCCAATTCCAACACATTCTCCTTGATCCAATACAACGATTTGATCTGCATGTAAAATCGTTCCAATTCGTGCTGCGACAATCAACACGGTAGTATCTTGCATATGCTCATGAAGTGCTTTTCGAAGCTGGGCATCCGTTTTATAATCCAAGGCTGAAAAGGAATCATCAAAGATCATAATTTCTGGATCCTTCGCAACTGCACGTGCAATCGACAATCTTTGTTTCTGGCCACCGGAGAAATTACTTCCACGTTGTGCTACCTTCGCATGCACTTGTCCTTCTTTTTCAGAAACGAAATCGGATGATTGAGCAATTTCAATTGCTTTTTCAACTTGTTCTAAGTTATATTCCCCTTCTGGCTTTTTACCATAAGCAACATTGGAATAAATATCCCCTTCAAATAAGATTGCCTTTTGTGAAATATAGGAGATTTTATCTTGAAGAGCTTTTTCGGTATATTCCTTTACATTATGTCCATCGACAAGAATTTCTCCTTCACTTACATCATAGAAGCGTGGAATTAAATTAACTAAGGTACTTTTACCAGAACCAGTTGATCCAATAAACGCAACCGTTTGTCCTTGGCTCACCTTAAAATTTAAATGATTGAGAACCGGTGCTTCAGCGCCTGGATATTGAAAAGAAACATTTTTAAATTCAATGCATCCCTTTTGATTACATGGTCCATCAAAAGAACCTTCTTGAATTGAAATCGTTGTATCTAAGACTTCATTAATACGACTGGCTGAAACTTGAGCTCTAGGCCAGATCATAAAAATCATTGCCAACATTAAGAAGGCCATAATCACCTGCATAGCATAGCTTGAGAAAACGATCATATCCCCAAATAAGGTTAATTTATCCACCATGAGAGCACCTTCAATTAAATAAGCTCCCATAAAATAAATAAATAGCGTTAAAAAGTACATAACTAAATACATCACTGGTGATAAAAGCGCTAAGGATTTTTGGGTAAACAATTGGGTATTGGTTAAGTCTTCATTAGCCTTTTCAAACTTCTTCTCTTGATAATCCTCGGCATTAAAGGCACGAACCACACGAATTCCAATCAAGTTTTCACGCATCAATTTATTGATTTTATCGGTTAATTTTTGTGTAATTTTAAATTTCGGAAGGACAAGTCTCATAATACAGAAAACTGTCACAAGTAAAACCAAGACCGCAACACTGGTCGCTGCAGACCATTGCCATGATTTATTTAAAATTTTAGTAACGGCCCAGATTGCCGTAATCGGGGCTTTAATGATCATTTGTAGACCCATTGCCACAAACATTTGAATTTGGGTAATATCATTGGTGGATCGCGTAATTAAGCTTCCGGTCGAAAAATGATTAAGCTCTTCTAAATTCATTTTTTCAACCTGATCAAACAAAGCCTTGCGAACTCGTAAGGATAAAGTTGCAGAAAGATTACTTGCGATATAACCCACACAAATGGCCGATAGTAAGGAAGCAAAGGCACAGCCTATCATGTAGAATCCATTTCGAAGGATTTCCGACATTTCACTTCCATCGGTCTCAACCAATTGCGTAATCTCTGACATGTAATCTGGAAGCTTTAAATCAAAAAATACTTGGATACAAACAAGAACAAAGACAACAAAGATCCAAAAGTATTCCTTTGCTTTATATTCTTTTAATAACTTAAACATTTAACTTCTCCTTTTTACAGTTTTCAATCATTTTTTCAATCACAGAATCAAAAACCGCTAAATCTTCACTCGGTATATCCTGAATCAATATCTGTTCAGCCATTTGAAAGCTTTGTCTTGCACTTTGACAAGATTTTAAAACCTTAGGGCAAAGCTGAATGATTTTTTTTCGTTTATCATTTTTTGAAATAGAACGCGTAACCATTCCTTTTTTCTCTAAGGTATCCAAAATACCAGAAACCGTTGCCCGTGAACGATGAATGGCCCTTTCAATATCCTTCTGCGTAATTTCTTTCTCTTCATTTTCTACCAAATAAGCTAAAACCATCCACTGAGACATATTATCTAGTCTTAATTCTCGCTTTGGTGGCATAGGTAAAAGTGTACGCATCTCTTTAAACAAAGTACGAAATAAAATCAGATATTTTGTATTCATAACTACCTCTCTATAATAGTTCGTTCGCGAACGAACTATTTATCTAAAGTATATTCATCTAAAAGGAAAAGTCAAGAAAAAAGATGATCCAGGACTAGTTAGGCTTACATGTATCCTTAGCATCATCAAATTACTGATGAAAGTAACTAATGGATACATGAATTGGAATCGGTTCAAAAATCGATACATTTTGAATTTAGAAAAAGACGGAGATGTAAAAAGAGAAGCCAGGAAATTAAAATTTACTCTAGCTTCTCTAATCGCTTCATTTCTGTTTGGGACATATGTCGCCCCTTAGTTTCTTAAATTTTTTCACCTAACCTCATCTGATTGAAAGTACCGATTTTGGACTCACTGAGTCCAAAATCTTTAAGAATGCTTTTATTATGTATTATCCGTCATTCCATAACACTGGTACAATAAATCTATGATTTTTTGTTTATCTATTCCTCTTATACCCAAGGACTTCATATCCACTGTTTCATCAGCCATTTCAGATAAGAATTTTTTCATATCATCTGATATTTCCACATTGAGAACCTGTCTTGTATTGACAGTAATCAATTGAGCCAATCGGAACACATCGTTTTTATGTTTCTTTATATTTTTGCTGTCAACCTTTTCTCCGTTTAACTTGCGTTCCTTCAAATTCAGCCATGCTTTCGCCGTGAACTACTCACGGCCTACGCTTACGCTTAGAGGCCGGAGCTTCTTGCTTCATCTACCACTGCGTACAGACGGCATCTTTGATGTAGCCTGTATGTCTTACACGATATCCACAAGCGTTTGGTTTGGGCAGTTCCTGCCCTA
>CAVKAP010000041.1:0-18050 GCA_963654445.1 Segatella copri | reverse complement strand
GGTGGATTTTGAGTCCACTGCGTCTACCAATTTCACCACCCGGGCATTGCTTGATAATAATAGCTTATTTCAAAAAAAAAAACAAGAGCAAATTGGTTTTTTTGCAAAAAATGATATAATTGTTTGGACTAGGAGAACTGTTTATGAAAGTATTAGTTGGTTTAAGTGGCGGTGTCGATTCAGCTGTAGCCGCCTATTTATTAAAAGAACAAGGATATGATGTCACTTGTTGTTTTATGCGTAATTGGGATAGCTTCGCAAATAATGATATTGCAGGAAATCCAACCATTCAAAATGATACCTGTCCACAAGAACAAGATTATATGGATGCAAAGGCTGTCGCCGATAAATTAGGACTTCCTTTACAACGAGTGGATTATATTCAAGAATATTGGGACCATGTATTTAGCACTTTCTTAGATGAATATAAAAAAGGTCGTACACCAAACCCTGATATTCTCTGTAATAAATATATTAAATTTGATTCCTTTTATAAAAGAGCAATGGACTTAGGCTTTGATGCTGTCGCAACCGGGCATTATGCATCTACTACCTTCGAAAATGACTTTAATTATTTAACCCGTGCTAAGGACCAAAATAAGGATCAAACCTATTTTTTATGCCAAGTTGATCAAGATGCTTTTCAACATACCATTTTTCCATTAGGAAACATTGAAAAACCAAAGGTTCGTGAAATCGCAAAGAAGCTTGAATTGGATTCCGTTTCTTCAAAGAAGGATAGCACCGGTATTTGTTTTATCGGTGAGAGAAACTTTAGACAATTCTTATCGAATTATTTACCAAGTAAGAATGGTCCTATTATCGATATCGATTCAGGAAAAGTTGTTGGTGAACATGTAGGTGTCCTTTATTATACGATTGGTCAAAGAAAAGGCTTAAATATTTCAACCGAAAGAGGGCCTTGGTTTGTGATTGGTAAAGACGTTCAATCCAATATATTGTTTGTTTGCCATACATCAAAACAAGAATGGCTTTATTCTGATTCTTGTTTAGTAAAGGGTGTGAATTGGTTGGTTCCAAAGGATTATAAGCTTCCAACAGATTGCACCGCAAAATTCAGATATCGCCAAGCTGATCAAGACGTTTCTATTCAAGTATTGGATGAATCAACTGTATTGGTTTCCTATCCACAAAAGATTGCTTCAGTAACCTGTGGACAAGAAGCTGTTTTCTATGATGGAAAGGTTTGTTTAGGTGGTGGTGTGATTGAAGAGGTTTATATCAATAAAGAAGACTTAAACCAAAAGATCATTTCTACCTACGAGGACAAGAAGCATGGACGAGATTGAAATCAAAGCCAAATTAAAATGGATTATTTTTGAAAATGCGACAAATCATTATGTTGTAGCGCGCTTTACAGAATCAAAAAATGCCCATCCCTTTGTCGCAACAGGCTATCTGATTGAAGCACAAGAAAATCAAAGCTACCTTTTAACAGGAAATTATGTTGAACATCCAAAATATGGAAAACAATTTAAAATCAATCAAGCCAAAAAGGAGCTTCCTAAAAATAATGAAGCCATCATTCGTTTTTTATCGAGTGATACCTTTCCTACCATTGGTAAGAAAACGGCTGAGACCATCTATGAGGTATTAGGTGAAGATTGCTTAATAAAAATTAAGAAGGATAGTCAATGTCTAAAAGGGGTTCCTGGCTTGAATCAAAAGAAAATAGATATTCTATCCGAGGGAATTCAATCCTTTGATCATTTTTCTGAATCCTTTTCTAAGCTGATTTCTTTTGGTGTTGAGCCTAGAAAAATCAGTTTACTAACTACCTCCTATAAAGATATTGATTCAGTACTTCAAGAGGATTGTTTTCGCCCTTATTACGAAATCAAAGGCTTTGGCTATAAAACAGCTTGTAAGATTGCCGATGGCTATCACATGCAATCAGATGATTTACGAAGAAAAGATGCCTTTATTCATTATACCGTATGTGATTTATCCATGACTTCAGGAAACACATACATCACAACGGATGCTCTTCTTAATCAAATATATATTGATCCAATTGATCTTTTCGAATCTTTAGAACGATTAGAAAAAATACAGGCCTTAACCATTATAGATAAAAAGAGAATCTACCCTTATCATCTTTATGAGGAAGAAGTACAAATTGCGCAATTAATTCATCTGCATCATTTTAAGCTTGAACCCATTGATAAGGAAAGCTTAGAGCAATATATTCGAGAAGTAGAATTTGATAATTCAATCACCTATGATGATATTCAAAAGGAAGCCATTAAAACCTTTTTTTCTGAATCCATCATGATTATCAACGGTGGTCCAGGAACTGGTAAAACAACCATTGTCAAAGGAATTCTAGAAATTCTTCGCCAAATGGATCCAAATGCCAAAATCCAATTGTGTGCACCAACCGGCCTTGCCTCTAAGCGCTTAGCTTTACTATCCCACAACAATAGTAAAACCATTCATTCCCTTTTAAAATGGGATATGACAACGGATCGCTTTGGTGCTAATGTAAACAATCCGATTGAGGCAGATTATATTATCATTGATGAATTTAGTATGGTCGATACCCATTTATTTGCATCACTTTTAGATGCCCTACCATCGCATTGTCGTATTTTACTGATCGGTGATGAAAACCAATTGGAAAGCGTTGGCCCTGGAAAAGTCTTTGAGGATTTAATTCAATCCAATCAATTTCCGATTGTCCATCTAGAGAAAATCTATCGTCAATCCGAAGGAAGTGGCATTGTAGAGCTCGCTAGTCAAATTCGGAACAATGAAGCCTGTACCTATCAAGATGGCGTGACTTTTATTGAGAAAAACACCAATGAAATCATACCAACCTTAGTTGATTTGGCAAAGCCATTGTCTTTAAATCACTTACAAATTTTAGCACCGATGTATAACGTGAATGTAGGCATTGATGCCATCAACAATATCATGCAGAATTTATTTAATCCAAAAGCCCATGATAAAGAGGAATATGTCATTGGAACAACGCTCTTTCGTGAACAGGATAAAGTCATGCTCTTAAAAAATTTACCAGATGAGGATGTTTATAATGGTGATATTGGACGAATCGTCCATATCGAAAAAAACAAAAAGGATGTTCTAATTCAAGTCCAATTCCATGGGAAAATTGTTGATTTTACCGAGAATTTTTGGGATTTATTAAAGCTTGCTTATTGTATTTCCATCCACAAATCTCAAGGTAGTGAATATCCTATCGTTATTGTCGTCGTTGATCAAAATACCAAACGAATGTTAAATCAAAGACTTTTGTATACGGCAATTTCACGTGCTAAAAAACAATTGATTCTCATTGGTCAAAAAGACTTATTTGAGCAATGTGTCCAATTAAAAGAAAGTCATGATCGTCAAACCTCTCTTTGCGAATTGATTAAAAGTCCATTCTAGAAAGAAAAAAAGGGGCTATAATGCTTAACTAAGCGTTATAGCTCCTTTTCTATTCCTTTAATCAAAATCCCAAATTGACGTATTATAAATTTCATCTGCTTGCGTCTGATTCAAATACTTTTGATCCATCATTGCATCTAAAACCAATTGCTGTCTTTCTTTGGCATTTTGCACATTTTCCGAAGAAGTTAATTGGTATTTCGATGGAGATTGTGGAATACCCGCTAAAATGGTACATTGGGCATCTGTTAAATCCTCAGGTGCTACCCCAAAATAACCATAGCTTGCTTCATAGATTCCTATATGTCCATCTCCATAATTAATCACATTCACGTAAAGCGCAAAGATTTCATCCTTCGAATAGCGTCCTTCCAATTCCTTCGCAAAGAAATATTCGGCGGTCTTCCATTTGAAATTCGAATCATACATCCCATATAAATTTTTAGCTAGCTGTTGAGTAATCGTAGATCCTCCACTTTTTAATAAATTTGAATTGATTTGACTAAACAAAGCACGCACTAAACCTTTATAATCAACCCCTTTATGATCAAAAAAACGTCGATCCTCAATCGATACCGTTGCACGAACAAGGGTATTTGGAAGATCACTATATGCGACAAAGGTATCTTTTGATTCAACCTGTTCAACAAGAGAGGTTAAAGTATTTTGTGAAGAATAATCTTGATATTCTTTATATCCATAAAATATAATGCCACCCATAAAAAGTAAGCCTATAAATAAAAGCACACATAAGCATTTAAAAAAGCGTTTCATAACTACTCCTTAAAAAAAGAAGAGTGCATTGCACTCTCTCAAAATTATCGACTTTGATTAACAGATTTCATAATTTGACGAATCTGTGCTTCGCTTGGTTTACGTCCCATTTGTAAAAACATTGCACGAATCATTTTTTCATTAATTGGTGGATTTTCTTTGATTTCCTTTTCAAATTTCTTCTTGGTGAAATAAAATCCTAAGGCTGCACCAATGATGATTCCAACCAATGTAAATAAAACTGACTCTAATCCCGACATAAAAATTCATCCTCGCTATCTACTTTTTTAATTCTACTATCTTTTTTTTACTTTATCAAGCCATTATACTATGTGATATTGTGTGATTATTATTCAAACAATTTTCCTTGTTCAAATGCCTCTTCCTCTTGCTCCGGCCAATTCCCTTCTGTAATGACTTCTAGAGACTCTTGAATTGTAAAATCCTTTATCTTTCCATAAGGTGAAGAAAAGGTTGCTTCCGTTGACATAATCGGAATATCTTTTGTATCAAAATGTAAAAGCTCATCGGTATATAAATCATAAGAGCCTGTATTGTCAACTGCATAAATGGCAGAAATCATACTTGGATTTGATTTGATAATCTTATACAAGCGATTTCCTTTGGCTGGCCGTTTACAACGAACAATATCATCGTATTTAATTCGTTTCATCTGTGCTTGATCATTAATCACCAAGAGCTGTTGATCTTCTTTCATTACCGCAAAATCAGCAATATGATCATCGGAGCCTAAATTCATCGCCTTGATTCCTTTTGTCTTTAAAGTCATAAGGGAAACTTCATTGATTGAGTATTTTAAACCATAGCCTTTCTGACTGGCAACGACAATATCCTCTGAATCATCCTTTGATAGACTCACACTTCGCAAAGCATCCAATGAACCAATCTTCATACAGGTCATAGTCTTATTGTTTCGACTCACTTCAAAATCGCTCAAGCGACTTCGTTTGATCATACCAAATTTACTTGCCATAACAACATGAACATTTTTATAAAATTCTTTCACAAAATAGGCTTGAATAATTTTTTCATTGGAATCCATTTTTAAATAATTCCCTAAATGACTACCTACATCCTTCCATTTCGCATCATCAATTTCATAAATCGGTAAATAACCATAGGTTCCACGATTGGTAAAAAATAATAGCGTATCTAGGGTACTGCATACGCCAAAGGCTAAAACGGAATCACTTTCTTTCATTCCTGTATGCTCTTGATTGGATGCGTTATAACTACGCATCGATACTTTTTTTACATAACCATCTCTTGTAATCGGTACAACAACTTGTTCATCCGCAATCATTGCGCGCTTATCAATTACGATTTCTTCTATTTTTTCTTGGATTTCACTACGACGAGGTGTATGAATTTGTTCATTAATTTCCTTTAGTTCAGATACGATGACATTTGAAAGGGCTGCTTCCTGCGTCAAGATTTCATGAAGCGTCTTCATTTCCTTTTTCAAACGGCTATACTCTGCCTTTAATTCCTTTACATCGGTATTGGTTAAACGATATAAACGCATGGTTACAATCGCTTCCGCTTGTGTATCCGTAAAATCAAATTGTTGAATCAAGTTATTCTTCGCATCGGTTTTATTTTTCGAATGACGAATCAAAGAGATGATTTCATCCATGATTGAAACAGCATGAATCAATCCTTCGACAATATGATTTCTTTTTGATTTTTGATCATATTCATATTGACTTCGTTTTAAAACAACATCCTTTCGGTGTGCAATAAAGGCATCAATTGAAGCCTGTAAGGACATTTGAACCGGTGCTTTATCCACAATCGCAATCATATTATAGTTATAAGAAACCTGTAGATCCGTATTTTTATAGAGATAATTTAAAACCTGTTGAACATCAATATCCTTTTTTAAATCAATCACGACTCTAAGACCCGTACGATCACTTTCATCGCGTACATCCAACATTCCATCCACTTTTTTATTTAAGCGAATTTCATCAATTCGTTTGACCATTTGACTTTTTATTACATCATATGGAATTTCATAGATGATGATTTGTTGGAGGGTTCTTGTTTGTTCTATACGAACCTTTGATCGAACCATGACCTTTCCTCGGCCAGTCATAAAGGCTTGGCGAATGCCATCAACACCCATCACAATACCACCCGTTGGAAAGTCCGGTCCTTTTACGATTTGCATAAGATCATCCACTGTACATTCTGGATGAGAAATACGATAAATACATGCTTCAACCACTTCATTTAAATTATGAGGAGGGATATTGGTCGCATAACCTGAAGCAATTCCCGTAATTCCATTGGTTAATAAATTCGGATAGCGTGCCGGCAAGACCGTTGGTTCTAATTTTTCATCCGAAAAGTTAGGTGCCCATTCTACGGTATTCTTATCAATATCTTCTAATAAGTAAGAAGATATTTCACTTAAACGTGCCTCGGTATAACGCATCGCAGCTGCCGGATCATCATCAATGGAACCATTGTTTCCTTGCATATCGATTAAAGGATTGGTAATCTTCCAATTTTGGGATAAACGAACCATGGCTTCATATACTGAACTATCTCCATGAGGATGGTAATTACCAATGACATTCCCCACGGTTTTCGCTGATTTACGATAGGGTTTATTAAAGGTATTGCCATCTTCATACATCGCATATAAAATACGACGCTGTACAGGCTTTAGACCATCTCTAGCATCCGGCAAAGCTCTTTCTTGAATAATATATTTTGAATAGCGTGCAAAGCGATCCGACATAATGTCTTCAAGATTATCATGCAAAATGTGTTCTTCAATTTTCACTTTTTTTGCCATTAATCTACCTCCTGTGCATACTTATCTTCTAAAGTAAATTCAACATTATCTTCAATCCAAGCCCGACGAAGATCTGCTCGATCCCCCATAAATTCAGATACTCTTTTCTCTGCTAATGCGGCATTATCAATGGATACACATAAAAGCGTTCGCGTTTCTGGATTCATTGTTGTATCCCATAATTGATTGGCATTCATTTCACCCAAACCTTTATAGCGTGTTAAGGTATAGCCACTCTTTAACTCTTTTCTTTTTTCATCGAGTTCATCATCCGTATATAGATAATATTCTTCTTTTCCTTTGGCAATTCGATATAAAGGAGGTAAGGCAATATAGAGCATTCCCTTATAAATCAAATCACGCATATAACGCCAAAAGAAGGTTAAAAGTAAGTTCTGAATATGCGCACCATCATCATCCGCATCGGTCATAATAATTACTTTATAGTAATTTGAATCCTCAGCCGAAAAGTCTTTTCCAACACCTGCGCCTAAACAATGAATAATGGTATTTAATTCTTCATTTTTTTCAACCGCCTCTAATTTGGCTTTTTCGGTATTTAATACCTTTCCTCGCAAAGGAAGGATGGCTTGATACTTCGAATCTCGTCCTTGTTTGGCTGAACCACCAGCTGAATCCCCTTCGACAAGGTACAATTCTTTTCGACGTGCATCCTTGGATTGCGCACTCGCTAGCTTTCCAGATAAAATTCGCTCGGTTCTTTGTTTGCCTTTTCCCTTTTGAGCATCAAGTCTTGCCTTACGTGCCGCTTTACGTGCCGTAGCAGCATTGATCATTTTACGCACTAAGGCATCCGCAATCTCTTTATTTTCTTCTAAAAAATAACGTAAATTTTCACTAACGATCGCATCCGTAGCCGAACGCGCTTCGGGTGTTCCTAATTTTTCTTTTGTCTGTCCTTCAAATTGTAAGAGCTCTTCAGGCACAGTTAAATTGATAACTAAAGTTAATCCTTCACGCACATCGGATCCTTCAAAGCCCTTTTCTTTTTCCTTGATAAATCCATTTTTACGTGCATACTCATTAAAAATCTTGGTAAAGGCTTGTTTCGCCCCAGTTTCATGGGAACCTCCATCATGGGTACGAACCATATTCGTAAAGGAGAAGATATTTTCTTGGTATTGATCGGTATATTGAAAGGAGCCTTCTACTTTAATTGTATTGGATTCTCCCACAAAATTAATGGGCTCATGCATACCGGTACGATCCTTATTGATTTCTTCAATAAAAGCCTGAAGACCATTTTCATATTGATAAACATTCTCTCTTTTATCTTTTCGTAGATCCGTTACGATGATCTTTAAACCATTTAATAAAAAAGCATCCTCTTGTGCTCTTTCACATATTTTAGAAAAAGAAAAACGATCTGCCTTAAATAATGAAAAATCTGGTAAAAAAGTAACAGTACTTCCGGTACGATTGGTTTTTCCTTTATGAACAAGCTTACCAATTTTTTTATCCCCATGTTCAAATCGCATCGACCAAACATCTTTTCCATCGTGTACAGTGACCTCGCACCATTCACTTAAGGCATTGACAACACTTGCTCCAACGCCATGAAGTCCTCCGGCATTGCGATATCCACCCTGCGAAGTAAATTTACCTCCTGCATGTAAAACGGTAAAAATAACTTGTAGAGCCGATACACCAGAAGCATGTTTTCCAACTGGCATACCACGACCATGGTCTTCAATTGTTACACTATGATCTTTGTTTAAATAAATATGAATTTCATTTCCATAGCCATTTAATGCTTCATCAATCGCATTATCTAAGATTTCCCAAACCAAATAATGAAGTCCCTTTGAATCCGTTGAACCAATATACATACCTGGTCTTTTTCGGACCGCATCTAAACCCTCTAATATTACAATACTTTCTTCATTATAAGCTTTATTCGGCATATCATCATCCTCTCATACAGATTCAAATTATAAGTCAAATAATTTGAATGTTCAAATAATTTAATTCGACTTTACCATTTAATATGACAAGGTTTTTGTCTATATGTTAAAATATGATGCAGAGGTGAAACTATGCTTGCAATAATACTTTGTCTAATTTTAGGCTATCTATTAGGGTCGATTCCATTTGCCCTTGTGATTGGTAAATTATTTTTTAAAACGGATGTTCGAGAATATGGATCCGGAAACTTAGGCGGAACCAATGCAGGACGTGTATTGGGAAAAAAGGTTGGCGCTTCCGTTATTGTCTTAGATGCATTAAAGGTTGTATGTGCGATTGCGATTGCGAATTTAATTTGTAATGAAGCTGTCGCAACCTGGACAGGACTTTTATGTGTTGTCGGTCATTGTTGGCCTGTCTTTGCCCATTTCAAAGGAGGAAAAGGCGTTGCTTCAACCTATGGCTTTTTATTCGCTATCTCCTTATTTATTTTTCAATCCCCTGTTTATTTCATTTTACCTTTGATTATGTTTTTCATTATTCTCTATTTATTTAAATTTGTATCCTTAGCCAGTATTACAGCCTTGATTACTTCAAGCCTTTATATTACTGGAACAAGCACTCTATTCGATGTTAACCAATGCTTTATACTGATTGCTAGTTGGTTGCTAAGTATTTTGGTTATCAATCGACATGCAGCCAATATTCAAAAAATTAAAGATGGAAATGAAAATACCATTCACTGGTTGTAATTAAAATGTCACCTTCATTTGTTAAGCTACAAATGGAGGTGTTTTTTTATGAACAATTTCATTTATTACGACTATGCCAACAGTCAAATTTGTAAGGTCAAAGAAAATCAATCAACCTATCTTAAAAGTAACAATATTCAAAACTATTTAAATAAGCTCTGTCTAGAAAATGGCTCTACCCTTCAAGGAAGAAAGGATTCTTATAAGTATTTAATGCACCAAAAAAAATTCATTCCGATTCTTGTTCATGAAAGCTTAATCTACTTTCCCACCAAAGCAACAAAAGCACCTGATTGTATTTGGATCAATTACTTTTCTATTGATTATGTCGAATACACAAAAAAAACATGTACGATCTACTTTAACGATCATACATGTCTAACTTGTTCTCATCCAAAAAGAATTCAACATTCCTTACTATCTATCCAGCAATATATTCACTTTTTTTAACACCCATGACAATTTCCACACGAGCTCTCTTTTATTTTATTTTCATAGCGCAATGTATTAATCGCAAAGGCATCAATCATAATCATTGCATCCTGTTCTAATTGATCAACACCAACTATAGAGCAAGCTGGAAAGGGCGCTTCAAAATATTTTTTATAAAGCTCTAAAACCATCGGTTTCATTTGAAGATCCTTTAAATAAATATTTGTTTTTACAATGTGTCGACATTCTAAATCAAAGCTTGCTAATTGCTTGATCACTTTATTTATCGCATGCTCTGTTTGTTCTTCGATTGTTACACCTTGTCCACATTGTCCGGAAACAAAGATAAAATCACCTAGACTAACAACATTCGAAATGCAATCCTCTTTTATATCTCGACCTTTTAAGAAAATATTCATACACTTACCTCAGAATAATTATAAGTCATCGGATGCATCTTCCAAAGTATTTTGCACAAGAATTTCTCTTGGCTTACTTCCTTGGGCTGGTCCAATAATACCTTCTAATTCTAAGCAATCAATTAATCGTGCAGCTCTTGAATAGCCTACGGAGAAACGTCTTTGAATTAAAGACGTACTTGCTTTACGAGATTGAATGACAAATTTTTTCACATCCTCATATAAAGGATCACTTGAAATTTCTTTTACTTGACCACCCTGCGAAGCAATTTCTTTTAGTTGGATAAAGGCATCATCATATTGTGGCTTTCCTTGTGACTTCACAAATTCACTGATTCGATTGACCTCTTCATCCTTGATATAAACACCTTGAATTCGATCTGGTGAGGTCTTTCCATTTGGAAGATAAAGCATATCCCCATTTCCTAATAGACGTTCCGCACCCGCTTGATCCAAAATCGTTCTTGAATCGACTGCTTGACTGACTGCAAAAGCAATTCGACTTGGAATGTTTGCCTTAATAACACCAGTAATAACATCCACACTTGGACGTTGTGTCGCAACAATCAAATGAATACCCGCAGCACGCGCTAACTGAGTAATACGTTGGATGCTGGCTTCGACTTCTTTGGCTGCAACCAGCATTAAATCCGCTAATTCATCAATAATAACGACAATACTAGGTAAAGGTTTAAAAGAAGAATCTGGATGCTCTTGTACATATTTATTGTAGGTCTTGATATTTTTTACACCCGTTTCACCAAAAAGATCATAACGACGATCCATCATCGCCACCACGACCTTCAAGGCCTTATTGGCCATATCTCCATCGGTAATGACTGGTGCTATTAAATGTGGTACATCTTTATAGGGCGTAAATTCCACCTTTTTTGGATCGACTAAAATCAGCTTCACTTCATCTGGACGGGTTCGCATGAGCAATGAACAAATAATCGAATTCACACAAACCGATTTACCAGAGCCAGTCGCTCCTGCAATCAATAAATGAGGCATTTTATCCAATAAGCCATAGACATTTTTCCCCATCAAGTCTTTACCAACACAAAATAATAATTTTTCTTGCGCTCTTTTTGGATTGATTCCCATCATTAGATCCTTCATTTGGACCATGGTATTTTCAACATTCGGTATTTCAATTCCGACCGCATTTTTACCAGGAATTGGTGCTTCAATTCGTATATCGGTAGCCGCTAGTCCCATCTTGATATCATATTGTAAATTTGAGATTTTATTAACACGCACTCCAAGCTCTGGCTTGATTTCAAATTTTGTGACACTTGGTCCAATATGGATTTGAACCAATTGCGCTTGAATCCCAAATTCATTTAAGATTTCAATCAATCGTTTTCCCTGCTCCTTAGCCGTTGTTCCATTGATATTGTTCTTAGATTTTCTTTCAATCGGATCTAAGACCTTAAGACTTGGAAGCTGATAATCACGATACGCATCCTCTTTAAAATGCATATAATGATGAACCTCTTGTTCGGGTTCAAGGACTTCTTGATTATTTGTTGATTGTGTTGAGTTATTCATTGTACTACTTGTATCATCGATCTCTTCAAAGGGATGAAGCTCTTCTGCTTGTCCTAAATCGACCAATAGATCATCAACATCTACTTCTTGATAAGCCTCTTCCATCGCACTTTTCTTCTCTTTTTTTGTTTTCTTTTCCTTCATTTCTTTTCTTGGCTTTTCCTTTTGATTTTGAATCAGTTCTTGTAGCCAATCAAAACAGAACATGAGAATTCCAATTAAAAAGAATAAAATTGCAATGACATACGATCCAATCACATCAAATAAAGTACTAAAAAGACGATACAATAGAACACCAAAAAGTCCAGCCTTCGATAAGCTCTGGTCGGAAAAAATCGTTGGGAAGGCTTTTAATGTATCAGTAATTGTTGGATTATACTCTTTACATTGTCCAATGGATAAAAATAAAAGAATGGATAAAATAAAAAAAAGTAGTCCCAATTTATATTGAAGTGCACAATCAAAGGTCTTTTCGGTATTGATTTGAAAAAAACAAAAGAGAATAAAACAAAATAAAAGTACAAAGGTTAAAGCACCGAAGAAAAAATACACAAAGCGATATAAAAATGAACCGACTACACCAAATTGCATCATTGCGATAATAGAGAGTGCAATAAAACAAAGCAACAGACACACTCGAATTAAATTCGATTGTGCCTGTGTATTTTTTTTCGTTTGGGTGCTTTTTCTTTTTCTTGATGAATTTTTACGTTTGGCTTTTGCCATAACCACACCCCTTTCTATGCTTTTCGATTAATCTCCATGATTACTGGAAGAATCATTGGACGTTTAGCCGTTGCCTTAAATAAATACTTATTCACTTTATCACGAATACGCATACGTGTTTCTAAGTTATCATAGGTCTTATTTGTGACATCCTCATTGATGGTCTCTTCCATAATTTTTGAAACATCCTTAGTTAGATAATCGGCATCCTTTAAATAGATTAAACCACGTGTTTGAATATCTGGTCCATTAATGATCTTCTTTGTTTTGGCATCAATTCCGATGGCTAAAATCATAACTCCATCGGTTGATAAGATTTCACGATCCTTTAAAACGACACCAGCCATATCCCAATTCTCTTTTCCATCAATTAAAGTATCTTTTAAATCCATTTCTTGACGACATGAAATTAACTTTCCTTTTTCGAATTGAGCAACTTGGCCATTATCTAAAATTAAAATATGATTTGGATTGTATCCCATATCAATGGCTAGCTGTGCATTGGCATACAACAAGCGATAAGGCCCTTTAACTGGAATATAATAATTTGGACGCAACATAAATAGCATCATTTTTAAATCTTCGACCGAAGGATGCATACTTACCATCCGATTAGCTAGGACAATGATTTCTCCACCCTGTTTATATACGTCATTTTCCATTGAGCTAAAATCTTTTTCTGCTCCAGGAACAATAGGCGATGCAACACAGATAATGTCATCATGGGTAAAATCAATTAAATCCGCTTCATTATTGGCAATGTTATTAATGGTTTTAAACAAAGATGGTCCTTGTTGAGAAATAATCACAACAACATCCTTTAAATCATTTTTAAATTTCTTTTCTTCTAAAATATATTTAGGATCTACCTCATAGCCAATCGTTTTTAAGGTTTCTAATAAACGACGTGATTCTGGGGTATAAAACATCATCTTTCGATTGTATTTAATACAAGTCGCAATTACTTCTTGTAGACGATAAACACTTTGTAGATAAACACTCACAAAGATTCGCTTATGTTCATTGTGTTGAAGCACCTCCGCAAAGTGAGGAGCAAGACGATGATTTGGTGAAGTATGTCCTGTACGATCAGCACCTTTACTTTCTTGAAGTAAAAGGAAAACACCTTCTGTCCCTAATTTTGATAACGTTCCTAAGTCCCCTCGATAGGCATGATCTAAATCATCATAATCTTCAATGAATTCTCCGGAATAAACGATATAGCCTTGGCTTGTCCATATCGCAAGACCATAGGTTCCAGGATATGCATGGGTAATCGGATAGAAAACAATCTTTCGATTTCCTATTTTTCGTGTATCTTGTCTTTTCACTGTATGAACACGTGCATTTTTTACCTTCATACGACGAATACGTCGATGAATTTCTTTTGCAGTCAAAGCGGATGCATAGACATCCGTTGGACAAACATCCAATAAATATGGCAATGCACTCATGACATCATCATGACCATGGGTGATAAATATACCAACTACACGATCTTTATTTTTTTCTAAATACGTAAAATCTTGAATAATAAATTCAATACCTAATGATTCTTTTGGATCTGGAAATTTAATACCGGCTTCGATAACATAGATGTCTTGATTAATTTCAACACACATCATATTTTTTCCATCTTCATCTTGACCACCAAGGGTAAAGACACGAATGGTTTCTTTTTTCGTCATAAACCCTCCTCAATATACTCTTTCATTTATATTATATCACACCGCTTTTCCATCTAATGAGAAGGTTTTTGCTCTTTCAATATAAACATCGACAAAATCACCGGCTTTGATATTTTCTCCCGTAAAATTAACCAATTTTTGGGTATCGGTATATCCAGCATAGACATTCTCATTTTTCTTGCTCGGTCCATCAACTAAAACAGTAACTGTTCTTCCTTCATATTTTTTATTTTTTTCTAAGGCGTGATCATTCCAGGTTTTATTTAATAAGGCCAAACGCGCTGACTTTGTTTCTTTGGAAATCGTATCTTCCATTTTCGCTGCTGGTGTACCAACACGAGGTGAATAAATAAAGGTAAAGGCATTATCAAATTTACAATAATTCACTAAATCCAAGGTATGTTGGAATTGTTCATCCGATTCATTTGGAAAACCGACAATAATATCGGTACTAATCGCAACATTCGGAATACGCTTCTGAATTTTATCAAACAATTCAATATAGGATTCTTTCGTATAACGACGTCCCATCTTTTTTAGAACTTCATTGTCACCGGATTGCATAGGTAAATGAACAAAAGGCATGATATTATCATACTTTGCGATTATATCAATCATTTCATCCGAAAAATCCCAAGGATGACTGGTGGTAAAACGAATACGAGGAATCCCAATTTTCGCTGTTTCCTCTAATAGCGTTGAAAAATCATAATCGGTATGTAAGTCTTTTCCATAGGCATTTACATTTTGCCCCAATAAGGTAATTTCCTTATATCCTTCATCCTTTAATTCCTGAACTTCTTTTAAGACCTCTTCCATAGTTCGTGATCGTTCCTTTCCACGGGTATAAGGAACAATACAATAGGTACAGAACTTATCACAGCCATACATGATATTGACCCACGCTTTAAAATTGCCAAATCGATGAACTGGTAGGTTTTCATAAACCTCCCCTTCTTTCGAATAGATTTGAATCAAACGTTCATGATTATACATCACACGATAGAGCATATTGGGTAAATCTTGAATATTATGCGTTCCAAACATTAAACGAACCTGAGGATAGGTTGTAATGATTTTTTGAACCAATTCTTCCTCTTGTGCCATACAGCCACAGATGGCAATCACGAAATCTTTATTTTTATAATAAAAACGTTTTAGATTCCCTACTTCTCCTAGAACCTTTTCTTCGGCATTTTGACGAACCGCACAGGTGTTAATTAAGACAACATCGGCTTGACTGGGATCATCGCATCGTACAAATTCCATCAAATCTAAAATTCCAGCTAAGGTTTCTGAGTCACGTTCATTGGCTTGACAACCAAAGGTTGAAATATAATATTTTTTCCCTTGTCCAATAAAGCGAGCATTTTCTGGAATTTCAAAATGATCAATTCGTTCCACTTCATTTTTTGTTCTTTTTTGTGCTTTTTTTAAATCTGGTAAGATCCAATCTGCTTTTATTTTCATTCTATTTCCTTTCTAAAAAAAATAAGGAGTCAGGTTTTGGCCTGACCCCTCAAATGATAAAATTATTGAGCAATTGCACCAACTGGACATGTACCTACACATGATCCACAATCAATACAACTACCTTCATCGCATTGTGATTTTCCTTCGTCATCCATTGAAAGAGCACCAACAGGGCATCCTCCAACACATGCAGCACATCCGATGCAAGAATCTTTATCAATAGTTACAGCCATAACAATGTCCTCCTTTTGTTCATTAACTTTAACTATCTTAAGTATAGTAAAAATAGAGGAGGATTCAAGTTAAAACGGTAAGTCTAAACTTACATAACGCGAATTATGTCCATCCTTTCGGTTGAAATTATTTCGCTAATTCTTGCGCACGAACTTCACGAATCACATTTACTTTAATTTGACCTGGATATGTTAATTTTTCTTCAATTTCATCACGAATATCACGTGCTAATTTAATACATGTCAAATCATCAACATCTTCCGGATTTACCATAATACGAATCTCACGACCCGCTTGAATCGCAAAGGCATTTTTAACCCCACCATGATCAATCGCAATCTTCTCAAGATTTTCTAAACGATCAATATAGGCTTGCGCACTTTCTTTACGTGCACCAGGACGAGCAGCACTGATTGTATCTGCTGCAATCACTAAATGACTGGTTAAATACTTTGGTTCAACATCGCCATGATGCGATTGGATTGCATTTAAGACAATATCCTTTTCCCCATGCTTCTTACAGAATTTATAACCTAATTCAACATGAGATCCATCATGCTCTTCGGTATTCAAAGCTTTACCGATATCATGAAGTAAACCAGCTCTTTTGGCGATTTGTTGGTTCAAACCAAGCTCAGCAGCCATTGTCCCAGCTAAGTAAGCAACTTCCATCGAATGTTGAAGTGCATTTTGACCATAAGAATAACGATATCTTAAGGTACCAATTTGTTTAATGATTTCGCGATCAATACGCCCAATTCCAAGTTTATAAACCGCTTCTTCACCTGCTTTCACAATTTCTTGTGAAACTTCTTTTTGATATTTTTTTACGACATCTTCAATTCGACCTGGTTGAATACGACCATCACGAATTAAATGCTCTAAAGCCAAACGAGCAATTTCTCTACGTACGGGATTAAAACAAGTAATGGTAATAACATCTGGTGTATCATCAATATTTAATTCTACACCTGTCATTTGTTCAAAAGCACGAATATTACGACCTTCACGACCAATAATTCGTCCCTTCATTTCTTCACCTGGTAAACTAACAACACTGACCGTACGCTCTTGCGTTTCCATTTGTGCCATACGCTCAATTGCGAGTGCAATGATTTCTTGTGATTTTCTTGTTGCCGTCTCTTTTGCTTCGTCTTCTTTATCTTTAATATAAGCAACTGTTTCTCGTTGCATCTTTTTTTCGACTTTCGCAAACAGCTCCTGTTTTGCATCCTGACTTGACATCTTAGCAACATCTTCTAAGACATCAATTTGTTTATCAATTTGTTCCTGTAAAACTTTCTCTTTCTCATCTAGAGATGATAATTTATCAGTTACTTTTTGCAATTTTTCATTAATTTGATGTTCTTTTTGATTCAAAGCTTCATCACGAAATTTCAAATTATCTTCTCGACGCAATAATTTATTCTCTAAATTAGTCGCTTCTTGTTTTCGATCCTTAATTTCTTTTTCAGCTTCTACACGCAAATCATGTGCTTGCGTCTTTCCATCTAATACGGCTTGTTTAATTTTAGCCTGTGCCTCATTTTCGGCATCCTTTAAAATTCGTTCTGCATTTTGCTGATTCTTATTTAAACCCGCCTTAGAATAAGCAACCATTCCACCTACTCCAACAGCAAGTCCTCCTAGACAAGATATAGAGATCATAAGTATATCACTCATACTTTTCCTCCTAATCTAAGCCAAAACTAATTATACAATAAATCTGAAAGATATACAAACCTACAGACATTAATTCTGTATCATTCTTAGAAGCGTGAATTGAAAAAGTAAATTCAATAAACTAGAATTTTTCTTGAATTATGTCTTT
>CAVKAP010000040.1:0-16664 GCA_963654445.1 Segatella copri | reverse complement strand
ATTGAATTTATGCATCCAATCTATCAAGAAATGATTCATCTTCAATTGGCTATGGATTCACGTTTCACAAAAGAATTTGATAATAGAGACGATATCCAAAGTAAAGAGAAATAACGACACCGATGACTAAACAGGATACAAAAGGAATTTCATCCTTTTTGAAAATAAAATGATTAATACCTGCCCAAATAAAGGCAACAAATAGAGCAATAAACATGGCTACAAGCATTCTTTCATAGCCTAAAATGGCACCAAAATAAGCTAAAAAGAGAACATCGGCAATGCCAATCCAATTCTTTTTTACCTTATAAATACATGCTGCTGGCAAAGAAAAAAGGAATGCTCCGAAAAGTGAGCCTAAAGGATCATAGGGCTTCCACACTAAAAAGCCAATTAGGATCGAACTATAAAACCAATACTTTGAATAATACATCGTACGAATGTCTTGAATAAAGACAAAGAGTAAATAAATAATAAAAATTGTTTTCATACCAATAGTATAAAAACAATTTCTTACAAAACACTTACAGACCCTTAATTTCAAAGACTTTTTTGTCTAAATCGAGATTTACTTCGGACAAATCTAATTTATACGCAATTAAACGATAAGTCTTTTGATTGCCTTGATAGCCATATTTATGATCACCGATAAGAGGATGTCCAATATAGCTCATTAAAGCGCGAATTTGATGAAAACGACCCGTATGTAATTCAATTTCTACTAAGCTCGTATTTTTATTTTTTTGAAGCATTCTTACATCCATGGAAGCTTTCTTATATCCTTCTTTTTGATTTTTAGAAACAAGTGCCTTTGTTCCTTCTTTCTTTAGATAGAAATTCAAGGATTGCTCATTTGATAAGGTTCCCATACATTCTGCTTGATAATATTTATGAATTTTACGATCATGAATAGCTTGATTTAAAATACGTAATGCTTCGGCATTTTTAGCCCCTAGAACAAGCCCTTCGGTATTTCGATCCAAGCGTTGACAAATAGCCGGTGAAAAGCTATTTTCTGATAAATCATACTCATTTTTATCATATAAATAGCGTTGCATACGAGCCAATAAACAATCCTGTCCTTTTTGATCGGATTGACTTAATAAGCCCACTGGTTTATGCATAAGTATAATATTTTCATCTTCATAAACAATATCAATTGCTTTTTTTTCTTGCATAACTGAACGTTTCTTTTGTTCTAATAAATCAGGCGGTAAAAACAAGAGAATGGAATCCTCTTCCTTTAAAATTTGATTAAAGGTACATCGCTTTCGATTTACTTTGATTTTTTTCTTTCGAATGCTTTTGTACATCATCGATTTACTAAGATTCGGAAAGGTCTTTTCTAAAAATTTATCTAAGCGTTGATTAGCATCATTTTTGTTAATTCTTACTTCAATCATTGAAATCACCCTTACTAGTATAATAAAGAAAAGAAAATAAATACAATTTGTGAAAATAATCACTTTTAAAAGTGAGTTAACTTTGTTATAGTGTTATAGGAGAAAAAAATTTGAGGTGAACAAATATGAGAGGAGTCTATAATTCTGTAACCGATATGCGTCGTAAAATCTTTGCAGCCATTGCCGATATGGCCTACAGAGATGACGTAAACTATGAACAGAGAATGGAACAAATCCCCTATGAAATCCTTCCAGGAAATAACGAAAATGTTTTTCTTGAACGTGCAATTTGTGGAGAACGATTGCGTTTAGGAATGGGGTTACCACTTCGCGATGTCAGTGAAGCTGGTACAATAAGTGATGGAATCGAAAAAACGATTCAAGCAAAGAAATACTATGATGCGCCTTTGATCAATATTATCAAATTTGCATGTAACGCATGTCCTGAAAAAAAGGTTGTCGTTACAGATAATTGTCAGGGCTGTTTTTCCCACCAATGTACAGAAGTTTGTCCTAAGAAATGTATAAAAATCGTTAATGGACGTTCTTTAATCAATCAAGATGAATGTATTAAGTGTGGACGTTGTGCTGAAGCTTGTCCATATCATGCCATTATTAAAATGGAAAGACCTTGTGCAACAAGCTGTGGTATGAATGCAATCAGCTCAGATGAAGAAGGCCGTGCCCAAATCAACTATGACAAGTGTGTAAGCTGTGGTCAATGTTTAGTGAATTGTCCATTTGGTGCCATTGTTGATAAGGGACAAATTTTCCAAACGATTTATTCAATGAAAAAAGGCTATGATGTCATTGCCTGTGTTGCCCCTGCCTTTGTCGGACAATTCGGACCAAAGGTTACACCAGATAAGGTAAAAAGTGCTTTAAAGGGCTTAGGCTTTGCGGATGTAGTTGAAGTTGCGATAGGTGCCGATATGTGTACCATTGATGAAGCGGAAGACTTTTTAAAGAAAGTACCAGATGAGCTTGATTTTATGGCAACCTCTTGTTGTCCAGCATGGTCTGTTATGGCAAAAAAAGAATTCCCACAATTCGAAAAGAACATTTCAATGGCTTTAACGCCAATGGTATTAACAGCTCGTTGGGTAAAGAAAAAACATCCAGATGCGAAAGTTGTTTTCATTGGTCCATGTGCTGCGAAAAAGCTTGAAGCAAGTCGTCGTACCATTCGAAGCGATGTTGATTTTGTATTAACCTTTGAAGAAGTCATGGGTATGTTCCAAGCCAAAGGGATTGAGCTTGAACAAATCACTACAGAAGATGATTTTAATGAAGGAACACGTGCTGGCCGTCAATTTGCGATTACTGGTGGTGTTGCCAACTCGGTAAAAGAGTTAATCAACAAAACACATCCAGAAGTAGAAGTTAAGATTCAAGCTGCTGAAGGTTTGAAAAATTGTAAAACCATGTTGATGATGGCAAAAGCTGGTCGTTTAAATGGCTATCTATTAGAAGGAATGGGCTGTCCTGGTGGCTGCGTTGGTGGTGCTGGAACCTTACAACCAATTCCAAAATCTAGTGCTTTGGTTAAAAAATATGCCAATGATGATGAAATGAAAACGGCAGATGAATCAAAATATGGACATGAGGTTCATGAGCTTGTAAATAGTTAAAAAGATGGAGTTTTCCATCTTTTTTTTGTATACTTCTAATGAAAAGAGGAATTTTATGAAACGTTTTCAATATTATAAAGTTGCAGCTGCAACACCCCATGTAACAATTGGAAATCCAAAAAAAAATAGTGAAGAATGTTTACGAATCTGTAAGCAGCTTCCAAAAGATACACAATGTGTTGTATTCCCTGAGCTATGTATTTCTGGCTATACCTGTCAAGATTTATTTTATGAGGATCTTTTATTAGAACAAAGTAAAGAAGCATTGATTGAGTTCACAAAAAAACAGCCAAAGAATTTACTTTGTATTGTCGGTGTCCCTCTCGTTATAGAAAATCGCCTTTATAATTGTGCAGCCGCTTGTTTTAATGGAAGAATTTTAGGCATCCAAGTCAAAACCTATATTCCAAATTATAATGAATATTATGAAGCTCGTTGGTTTACTTCTGCAAAATCCTTAAATACAAATTCGATTGAAATCGATGGATATGACGTACCCGTTTCCAATCATATCTTATTTGAAGATCTAAGCACGAAAGCTTGTATTGGAATTGAGATTTGTGAGGATCTATGGGTATCGATTCCAGTTAGTTCAACCCATGCCTTAGCTGGCGCAAATATTATTTGTAATCCATCTGCTTCCAATGAAATCATTGCAAAAAAAGAATATCGACGCTCTCTTATTCAAAATCAAAGTGCACGTACTTACACTGCTTATATTTATGCGAGTGCTGGTGTGGATGAATCCAGCAGTGATTTAATTTTCTCTGGAAATAATGTGATTGCTGAAACAGGTTCAATTTTAAGTGAAATGGATTTTAATGAGACAAAAGAATTTATTGTTAGTGAAATAGATTTACAGACCATTCAAAATGATCGTCTTCACTTTAAAACAAGTATGGAAGATAATATCGAAGGCTATACTAAGGTTACTTATCAATCTGAAGGCTATGATTCAATTGAATTGGAACGAAGCTATAATGCCTATCCTTTTGTTCCCTTTGATTTGAATCAACGGATTGAACGTTGCCAATCAATCTTAACCATTCAAGCCCATGGCCTCGCAACACGCTTACGTAAAATTCATTGTGAGCATGTGGTGATTGGAATTTCTGGTGGTTTAGATTCTACCTTAGCTCTATTGGTATGCGAAAAAGCCTTTAAAATCAATCACTATGATCCAAAAGGAATTCATGCCATTACGATGCCAGGCTTTGGAACAAGTACAAGAACGAAGACAAATGCAGAAGTTTTAATGGATTTAATTGGTGCAAGTAGTGAAAAAATAACAATTGTAGATGCTGTCAATCAACATTTTAAGGATATTCATCATGATCCAGAAAAATTGGATATTACCTATGAGAATTCCCAAGCACGTGAGCGCACCCAAATTTTAATGGACCTTTCCAATCAATACAATGCGATTGTTGTTGGTACAGGCGATTTAAGTGAGCTTGCCTTAGGATGGTGTACCTATAATGGTGATCATATGAGTATGTATGCCGTCAATGCGAGTGTTCCAAAAACATTGGTTCGTTATATTGTTGAAACCCGTGCTCTACAGGCCAAGGATGAAGGAGAAAATCAATTATATACAGTTCTCATGGATATTTGTGATACACCTGTTTCTCCTGAGCTATTACCACTTGACCAAAATGGCAAAATCCAACAGAAAACAGAAGAAGTATTAGGTTCATATGACCTACATGATTTCTTCTTATACCATATGTTAAGACACCATAGCTCACCAGCTAAGATTTATGCACTGGCTTGTAAAGCCTTTGATCAAGTCAAGGAAGAAAGTATTCTAAAAGCCTTAAAGACCTTCTATCAACGTTTCTTTGCGCAACAATTCAAAAGAAATTGTATGCCAGATGGTGTAAAGGTTGGATCCATTTGTTTCTCTCCACGAGGCGATTGGCGTATGCCTAGTGATGCATCAAGAGAAGCATGGCTTGAAGAAATAGAAAAGATTTAGAGAAAGAGCTTATCGATTTTTCGATAAGCTCTTTTTTTATAGATATTCATTTACTTTTTGTACAACCTGTTCAAAGCCTGTTTTTTCGGTACTACTAACAGCTAAGATATCCTTTAAAGGAATTTGTAGCTTTTGACTAACGACCTTTAATGCTTTAATTCGTTTGGTCTTTGCCACCTTATCAATTTTTGTTGCGACAACGATTACTGGAATGCCTAACTCTTTAAGATAGTTAATCATATCGATATCATCTTGGGTTGGTTCATGTCGACTATCGACTAAGGAAATAACAGCAGATATTTGTTTTCTTTCAAGAAAATATTCATCCATCATTTTTCCCATTTGAATCAACATGGATTTACTCATCTTCGCATAGCCATAACCAGGAACATCAACCAAAACCCAAGACGCATCAATTAAAAAGAAATTAATGAGACGAGTTTTACCGGGTGTATTCCCTACATAGGCTAATTTTTTTCGTTGGCAAAAGGCATTGATAAAGCTACTTTTCCCAACATTTGAGCGTCCAACGACAACAATCTCTGGATAATCTGTATCCGGATATTGATCCTTTTTGGTTGCACTGGTGATAAATTCACTTTTCATTTTATTCTACCAACGCATTCTTAAGAACTTGTTTCACATTCGATACTGGAATAAAAGCAACGGCTTCTTTAACTTCCTCTGGAATGTCATCTAAATCACGAACATTGTCCTTTGGAATTAAAATCGTTGTAATGCCGGAACGATATGCTGCTAAGGATTTTTCCTTTAAGCCACCAATCGCAAGGACATTGCCGCGTAAGGTTACTTCACCAGTCATTGCCAAATTGGCCTTAACTGGAACCTCGCTAAAACAAGAGACCAAAGCCGTTGTCATCGTCACACCAGCACTTGGACCATCTTTTGGAACAGCACCTTCTGGAACATGGATATGGATATCACAATTTTCAAATTTCTTTGGATCGATGTGGTATTCCTTGGCATGTGCTTTAATATAATCAAGTGCAATATTCGCACTTTCTTTCATGACATCGCCTAGTTTACCTGTTAAAATCAAGCGTCCTTTTCCTTCAAAACGATTGGCTTCAATTTGAAGAATGTCTCCACCAAAGCTTGTATACGCAAGACCAGTAACCGTTCCGACTTGATCTTTTTTCTCTTTATGGCCATAGTCCACTTTTTCGTTTCCTAACCATTCTTTGATGCGTTTTTTCGTTAGAGTAATCGACTTTTTCTGATCCTTTAAAATCGCTAAAACCGTTTTACGACATACCGTACCAATGGTTCTTTCTAATTGTCGAACACCAGCTTCACGGGTATAGTAACGAATCAAATAAAGAATCATATCATCACTAACCTTTAATTGAGAGCTCTTTAAACCATTTTCTTCCAATTGCTTTGGCAATAAATGCTCACGTGCAATATGGGTCTTTTCGACATCCGTATAACTTGATAATTGGATGATTTCTAAACGATCTCTTAATGCAGGTGGTATATTTTCTAAATAATTGGCTGTGGCGATAAATAATACCTTACTTAAATCATACGATTCTTCAATATAATGGTCACTAAAAACGGCATTTTGTTCTGGATCTAAAACTTCAAGCATGGCACTGGATGGATCCCCTTTATAATCACTGGCCATCTTATCAATTTCATCAATCAAGAAAACCGGATTTGTAACCCCTGCTTTTTTCATTCCTTGAATGATACGACCAGGCATTGCTCCTAAATAGGTACGACGGTGTCCTCGAATTTCAGCTTCATCGCGAACGCCACCTAAGGAAATTTTGACAAACTTACGATCTAAAGCACGTGCAACACTTTTAGCCAATGAAGTTTTACCAACACCAGGAGGACCAACTAAACAAAGAATTGGCGCTTTTAAAGAATTGGTCATTTGCTTAACCGCTAAATATTCCATAATTCTTTCTTTGACCTTGTCTAAGCCATAGTGATCTTCATCTAAGATATTTTGGGCTTGATTTAAATCTTTGATATCCGTTGTTTCTTGCCACCAAGGTAAATTCATTAACCAATCGATATAAGTCTTTATAACACCGGTTTCACCACTTGCCATTGGTAACATTTCATAGCGAGATAATTCTTCCTTGACCTTCTTTTTAATGGCTTCAGGATAAGGATACTTTTCTAATTTTTCACGAATTTGTTGGGCATCTTTATCTTGTTCAACAATATCACCTAACTCTTCTTTGATAGCATTGAGCTTTTCACGAAGATAATAGTCCTTTTGTCCTTGATCAATTCGCTTTTTAACCGTTTCATTAATTTTCTTTTCGATTTCATCCATCTTCTTTTCTTTTTCTAAGTCTTGAAGAAGCATTTCCAATCGATCATTAATTCCTAAAACCTCTAAATAGCTTTGTTTACGCGTTAAATCTAAAGGTAAGATGGCAACAATTTTATCACTTAATTGTTCTGCACCAATCCCCTTCGACAATTCCATCACAAGATCCTTTGGTAGGTACTTATCTAAATTGGACATATTTTCATATGCATCAACAATCATACGAACCAAAGTATTTTCTTCGGTTTCATCTTGTTTTTCACTAGACAATAAATCGACTTGCATTAAATCACTTAAGCTACCTTGGATCCATTCATTTAATTGTACACGTCTTAAGCCGCGAAACTTAACCCGAATAAACTTATCAAAACGACGAACATGACGGATTTCACATAAGGTTCCTACATGATAAATATCATCAAAATTTGGATTTTCATTGGTAATATCTTTTTGTGATACTAAGATAATTTTTCCTTCATAATTATCTTGCGCATTATCAACAGCATTTAATGATGTTTCCCTACCGACATCAATGACAATGTCTTGGCCGGGAAAAATTACTACACCTCGAGTACAGACTAAAGGTAATGTTTGACTCATCGGATTTCCTCACTTTCACAGATTCTAAAAAAGACGCTAAGCGTCTTTTAATTATTATACTACTTTACTGAGCTTTTTAGCAATTCTAATGCTTTTTGTTGAGCTAAATCACTCTTAATGTTTTCTGCAGGTAATAAACGTTTGATTTGTTCAACTTCCATGTTGTATAAAGTTGACATTTCGCTGTATTCCTTTTCAACATCTTCATCACTGACTTCAATGTTTTCTGCTTTAACGATTGCTTGTAAAACTAAAGCATTTTTAACACGACTTAATGCTTCTGGACGCATTGTAGCTTTCATATCCGCTTCACTTTGTCCTGTTGCTTGATAATATTGTTCTAAAGTAAATCCAGATTGTTGCATTTGTTGTGAGAATTGTTGAAGCATGCTATCTACTTCACTTTCAATCATAACTGCTGGAATATCAACTGTCGCATTGTTGCTAACTGCTTCAACAACATCAGCAGTGAATTTTTCTTCAGCCGCTCTTTCTCTTTGTTTTGTTAAATCTTCACGAGTAACTTCTTTGAATTTTTCAACGGTTTCTACACCATCACGTTTTAATTGAGCAATTAATTCATCATTTACTTCTGGACGATCCTTGAATTTAATATCATGAACGGTAACCGTAAATACAGCTTCTTGTCCAGCTAAATCTTTTGCTTGATAATCTTCTGGGAAAGTAACATTTACATCTTTTACATCCCCTGTTTTTACACCGATTAATTGTTCTTCGAATCCAGGAATGAATGTGTTTGATCCTAATTCTAATGGATAGTTTTCTCCAGATCCACCTTCAAAAGCTTCTCCATCTTTTTTACCAACAAAATCGATTGTTACTTGGTCACCATTAACAGCTTGTTCTTCTTCTTCACGAATAACCCAGTCTGCATAACGATCTTGAACCTTTGAAAGCTCTGCATCTACATCTTCATCACTAACAGATACTTCATCTTTCTTTACATCTAATCCTTTGTATTCTCCTAATGTAACTTCTGGAGAAACAATACAATTAAATACTAATGTAACAGATTCTTCGCTTGCATCTTTAAAATCAAATGTAGGACGAGCAACTAATTCTAAATTATTTTCTTCAATTCCTTTTACTAATTCTTCATTTGCGACAGATTCTGCAGCACGATCATAGATTGCTTCTTTTGAAATTTGTTTTTTCAATAAAGCTTCAGGAACCTTTCCAGCACGGAATCCTTTAATTGCTACATTTTTCTTGAATTCATTGAAAGCTTTCTTTTGAGCCTTTTCCCATGCTTCACCGCTTACAACGACTTCTAATACACCTTCTGAATGTTCATTTAATGTCCATTTACTACTCATGATTTTCTCCTCGTCTTTCAATTAACAGTGGATATTCTACCACATTTTCTATTTTTTTGTCTTTTTCAAACGAAAAAAACGCATCCGATTGGCCAAATGCTTCACATACTAAGCGAACAATTGCTTTCGCAATGGCTATTGCTTCACAATCCGTAAAATCCATTGGACGATTTTCCAAAATTTCTTGATCCAACAATCGATTACAGAATCGAAGATACGTTGGATTGTCATTAGAAAACCAGTTCTCAAAATACGATCTGACTTCTAATATTGTTGAATCCTCTGCCGATGGAATAATAACACTTGGAACAAATGTGAATTCCAATCCTGATTTTTTAATATGATAAGGCGTTTCAATTTTTTGTTCCATTAAACTTTCAATTAATTCACCTTTTATTTCATCTAATAAGTGTTCTGAATCTAATAACGTTTGAACTTCATCCTGCATCAATCGCAAGTTCATATCCTTTAATAAGGAAACGGCTTTCTCTTGTGCTTCGAAAGATCCATGAATCAATACATCTAAATCCGGATTTGGCACAGGCTTATTTCGATGAAAGAGACATTCATCCTTATAGGCTTGTAAAACCTCTAATTCTTCTTGAGGAACATAAGGGAGCTTTAGCTCAGCTTCAATTAATTGTAAAGCTTTTTCATAGTCCTCATTATCCAAATCCAATTGAATTGTTTGAAGTAAAGATTGATAATAAGAATTCAAAAGAACCTCCTAGCGAAACATAAAAAGCATATCATAAAGGATAAGAATAATCAATCATCTGCGTGTACCGATTTGTCTAAAATAGATTCAAACGTTTTTCTATAATTTCTGGATGGACACTATAAAATAAAGCCGTCTCTTTCGTTATCTTTTTTTGCTTGTAAAGCTCTAATAAGGCTTCATCCATGGTAACCATTCCTTCCTTCTTACAAGAAGACATCGTATTTTCAATTAAGTGAAGCTTTCCATCACGAATATGTGATCGAATAGCCGTATTTACCTTCATAACTTCAAACACTGGAATTTCCTTTCCATCCACGCTTGGAATCAATTGCTCACAAATAACTGCATTTAATACCATCGATAATTGTGAACGAATCTGATTTTGATTGCTTGTAAAGGAATCAACAATTCGATTGATCGTATTCACACATCCAACCGTATGTAAGGTTGAAAACAATAAATGACCAGTTTCAGCAGCAGTAAGAGCAGTTGATATTGTTTGTGGATCTCGCATTTCACCTAAAAGAATGACCTCTGGTGTTTCCCGTAAGGCAGCACGTAAGGCGGTTAAATAATCCTTGGTATCATGGGAAATTTCACGTTGTGAAATAATCCCGGCATTATGTCGATAAGTAAATTCAATTGGATCTTCAATGGTAATAATGTGTGCATTTCTATTGGAATTGATTTCATTAATAATACAAGCGAGTGTTGTAGATTTACCACTACCAGCAGGCCCTGTAACTAGAACCATGCCTTTTTTACACTGTGAAAAATCAATAATGGATTGCGGAATATTTAATTCATGATAATCTGGCAGGCCAAATCGTACAACGCGCAATACAGCTGCATTTGAACTTCTTTGGCGATAGGCATTCACACGAAAACGTCCAACCCCTGATAATGAAACAGAAAAGTCGTCATCCCCATCCTTTTCAAAATCCTCATAGTAAGAATACGGTGCAATTTTATACAATTGGCGAACCAATAAATCACATAAGCTTGGCGTTAAGATTTTATTCCCTTGTTTCACAATCTTTCCATCGATTTTAAAGGCATAGGGTGAGCCCGCTACAAAAAAGATATCCGAAGCATTTTGTTCAATCGCTACTTTTAAAATATCTTTTACATCTAAATTTTCATCAAGAATATCAACTATCATTTCTTTCCCTCACTCGATATGTTACAACATTTCCATCTTGAATTTGGACATAAAGCTCTTGATTGGATGAAATATCAAAAAGGTAGGTATCTATTCCATCTTGACTCGAAGAAGGCTTTTCTTTAACTGTATGTCCTTGTTTTAATTGTTCAATCATATATTGTGCTTTGGCATCTGCTTCATAGTACGATTGAACATATTCAATTTCCTTTTGACAGGTCTTACTATTTTTGTTTGCTTCTAAATAGGTCATAAGAGATAAAATACATAAACCTAAGCTAACAAAGACAAGTAAGATTGTCGGTATCCCCAATCCAATTGAAAGACCTCTTCTTTCCTTCATTGCTCCTCCTTATAGAAGGATAAGTTTAAAAGCGGATGATTTTTTTTCGTAATCTTCATTTGATAAAGATGTTTTGAATTCGAATAAGAAATCACCACATGATAAATTCCCTTCTTTTTTTCTTTACAATTTTCATCTAAATAAAAATCTTTTATTTCATAATGACTGGTACTTTCAATATAATTCTCAGCATATTCTAACAATTCCTTCTTCTCATTGGCTTCGGTATTCATTTGATTCGCTTTGGCATACAATTGAATACATAAGGTTGCACATAAGATAAAAAAGAAGATACAAATTAACATCTCTAATAAGAAGGAAAAACGATACTTTTCTCTAAGCATTCTCTTCACCTCTTAAACGACAAGTTATGTTCTCTTTTTTATGATTTACAAGATACGTAATCTGAACTTGATTTCCTTTTTTATGAAAAGAGAGACCATCACACAGAAAGAGCTTGCTTCCTAGACTTGAATCAAAGGTAGCTAAATCATTGACAGTACATTCATAAAGATAATGGTCTTTTTGATATAAGAGGGTTTGATGACTTTCATTTTCTAAAACAAGTACATTCATTTTTCCTATCCTTTGAAAAGAAACGGAATCATAAAAGCGCATTTTATTGTAAAGATAAGCCTTTGGCGTATGTACCTCTTCAATTGTTTCGTTTTTTTTAAGAATGGATTGATAGCCTTGCACTTGTAAGCTCAATAAAAGAAAGGAGCTTCCCACAAAAAGGAAAAGAAGGGATAACGCAAAAAATGTATGAAGCTGTTTCATTACTTGTCCCCTTTCATATAAACCATATAGCTTGGATATAAATTCGCACCTTGATACTCATAATGAACCATATATTTTTCTTCATTTACATAAATACCATAGTGCTTTGATAAATAGGCAAAGGATTTGGGATATTTACCTTCCACTGCATAACATTCCAAAATCCCTTTTTTAATACTTTCATTCACTCTTTCTTGGTCTTCTTGACTTTGCGATTGATTCATTGAATCAAATCCATAGATAAAGATGCCGAAACAAAGAACAAAGAAAAGTAAGCTGATCCAAATTGAATAACTCTTCATTAGAGGGTTGAAAGAATACCCATGAGTGGAAGCATAATGGATAATAAGATAATCCCAACAATACAAGATAATATAGCAATCATCAATGGTTCAATCACATTTAAAAATTTATTTGTAGCCTCAATCACTTTATTTTGATACAAGACAACTAATTTTTGAAAGGTCTTCTCTTCTTCTCCAAGCTCTAAACCAATTATCAATAAAGTGAATTCAGAGCCATCATATATTTTTTCCTTGCGCAAGGCATCCGCAAAGGATTCCCCCTTCATCATAAGCTCTTTTACATTCTCAAGCTTCGCTCGATAGGAATGACTTGAAATGATCTTAGAAACATACGTTAAGCTTTCAACGATGGGATAACCACTTGAAATAAATAAAGAAAGTGCAAAGGTTATATTTCCTAAATTCATATTTCGATATAAATTTTTTGTCAAAAAGAAATGCGATAAGAAGCGTTCCTTTTGTTCCACCGTATACTTTTGATACTTTAAGATTATGATGAAAACAATGATAAGAAGTAAAAGAACAAAAGCAACAAGTGCAAAGCCTTTTCCAAAGGCCATCATTCGATAGGACGAAGAAAGTTGACCACCCATATTTTTCATTACATTTTCAAAAATTGGTAAAACTTTAAAAACCAATACAGCTAAAATAAGCATCATAATACACAATAAAATAAAAGGATAGGTGGTTGCTTCTTTAATTTGATTCTCTAAGCTTTCTTCTCGTTCATAATAAAAAGATAATTCTTTAAAAACTCGATCCAATTGACCATTCATTTCTCCAATTTCAACCAATTGAATCATTGAAGAATCAAAGGCCTCAACTTGTTTCATCGCACTTGTCAAAACACCTTCTTGGTCAAAATAAAGCTTCAATGAAGTAATCGTTTCCTTTAGATTTGAGCTTTCTCCATTCTTTTCAATCAGTGATAAACCTTCTTTTATGCTTAAACCAGAAGAAAGAATGGTATGCATTTCTCTAGAAAAAATATATTTCTCATAATTTGTTAAAACCTTCATAAAGCACCTCTAATAATGATAATCTTCCTGATATTTTCCTTCATAATCTTGATTGCTGTCCGCAAATGTAGGATCGACAATCGACCATTTTTTTGATTTGAAGTAAACCTTGGGATTGATCCATCCCTTCCCTTTTAAATAAATTTCACACCATGCATGATATTCAATATCGGTTGCTCCAACAACAACACGACAAGGTATCCCTTGTATTCGACACATCGAAGCCATTAGGACCGCATAATCAATACAAATTCCTTTTTTTGTTTTTAAAAGATTATCAATATCAACAATTTTAAAGGAATCAATCGTACTTGCTTCTTGTTCATCATAGGATAAATTTTCTAAAACATATTCATAAATATGTTCAATCCGTTCCAAATCATTTTTATCCCCTTTGACAACCTTCATCGATACCTGAACAATTTTAGAATCCGCTTGATAGTTTACAATTTGGTTTGGATATAAGAAAGGAGATCGTGAATCATTCATTTCAACATCAATCGAAGTAGAAGCTAAGATCGAATACATCGTTCCTTCTACGTTTTGAACAATACGAATCGAATAGCTTCCATTCCCACAGGTTAAAGGAAATGCCATCATCGTATCCGATTGAATATCATAGGTATATTTCTTATCCTCTTTCTCTACAATTAATTTTATTCCTGAATTTGTATTTGTGAGTAATTTACATCCTAAATAGCCTGAACTTATATTTGATAAATCAACAATTGCAGCTTGCCCATCCGAAAAAGTATTCAACATCGGAAAGGACGGGTATAAAACATCCGAAGCGCTTTGTGCTTTTGAACTTTTAAATTCTGTTGGATAATTTTTATTATCGCAGGCACACAATGAAAGTACCACAATAAAACAAAGAAAAATGCGCCAATATATTTTCATCCATTTCATTATACCGTATCTAAAGAAAAAAGGTTGTCACTTTCAATCAATAATACAGATTGATAGGACATCCTTATTGTCTTTTCTAGATTTCAACTCATTTTACAAAAATCCACCTTTTAGATTGGATAAGAAGCGTTGCATCACAAAAAAATCTTTCTCATTTTTAAATCCTAGATTTTCCATAAATTCAATCGAACCATTCATTCCTGCAGATAAAATACAATAAAAATCACTTTCATTCTTGCATCTTATGATTGTTGATTCCAAAGCTTTTAAATCATTTACGACGATATCTGTATCCATTTTTCCAAATACAGAATAAAATCGATCAACATTAAATGATTCTGCACAAATAATACGAATTTTATTTTGCATGGAAGAATTTTTAATGATTTGTTCATATTGATAAATTCTGTCCTTTATTCGACCAAACGAATATTTGATTCGTTCATTTACATTTTCAATATCCCAATTTATTTTTATCATTGTCTGAAGATAAAAATAATCCACCTCGTTCAAATGATATAAAACACATTTGGTCCCAACATAGTGATAGATCTTATTTTCAAGCTTTAATTCATGACTTGCTCGAACATTTCCTACAAAGCAATTATACTTCTTATCTAAAAATTTTACTTTTCCACTGTAAACAACATTCAAAGCATCTTGATCTGGTAAATCGGATTGTGTATGCTCGATTAAATAATTTACGATTTGATCTTTCATATCCCCAAATTTACGAATTTCAATTAAATTCATCAAAAGAACACCGGAATTAAAATACTCATCAAAATTTAATTCGGATAGTGATACCGGTAAAGGAACAACACGATGATTGATGACATTCATATCTTGAACTGCCCCAAGACAATAGGTATGAAGATCTGTATCCCATAATTCTTTTACATCAACATTCACAAATAAATCAGCATCAAGGTATAAAACCTTTGATCGGTCCTGTAATAAATCAGGAATTAAAATACGAAAGACCGATCCAATTGTATATCCCTCGACCTGAGAAGCAATCTGATCAAAGGCTTGTATATCTATTTTATGAAATTGAACAAAGGAAGATGCAGCTTGTGCAATGTGAATTAATTTCTTTTTATTCGCATCACTTAAAGTATCATCATGCAAGATATGAAAACAAATCGTACTATTTGTATGATCAAGAATCGATTGCATGGTTATGCCAACCCATACACTGTAATCTCCTTTTTTATCATGTAAACCAAAGGCAATATGTACAATATCTTCCGATGCTTTATTCACTACAAATCGGTCGACTGTCTCTAGCAAAGCTTTTTTGATATAAAAATCCGAATTTTGTTTAAGAAAGATTGTATTTTCTCTTTCTGTGTCATTCCCTTCACTAAGGATTAAACAATCCAATTGTGAATAAAATTGTTCATATGCTTCATCCCATTCCTGAATAAAACATGCAATGTGAGCTTGTTTATCCTTCAATAAATGAAATAATTGTTTTTCATAATCCTTTGATTGACTTATAGGCAATTGAACAATCACAAGATCTTTTGGTCCAACTACACTAAATTGTTCCAATAAAATAGATTGAACTACGTCTTTATCCAATTGATCTGTTGTCACTAAAGAAATTTCTTCAATGCCTGCATCCTTAGCTAAAGCGGATACCTGACACATTCTTTTATTATGAATTAAGTTTGTTATAAAAGCCTTCATATACAAATCCTCACAAAATATAACCGCCATCTTTAACTGACATAAATCGTGGTACAACAAAAAAATCGATTTCATTCTTTAATCCCAATTGTTCTAAATTTTGAAGTGAATAACCTGCATCCGCTTCGGGATAAACAAAAACAATAAAGTTACTTTCCTGTTTTATAACTTCTAAAGGCTTACAATTTAATATGCCCTTGAAATCGCTATTCTTCATCACCCGATAATCCTTCTTAGGATCCGCATTAAAAAACGCATATAATCTTTTCATTTTATCATTTTCATCACCATAAAAAATCAACTTTGTTTTATTCGTTAGTTTAGATAAGATACATTCGAATAAATCAACCCGATCCTTTAAACGTGCAAAATTACTTTTTAAAATAGAAATGGGTGTATTATTTTTCCATGGTGTTTTCAATAAAGTTTTAAAATACAATAAATCGATTTCAGACATGGTATACAAACAT
>CAVKAP010000039.1:0-69782 GCA_963654445.1 Segatella copri | reverse complement strand
CGAAGATAGCAAGCTGCCGGGTCATTCAGACTGATCTTTGATCGGTCTTTTTTTTTGTATATGAATATTTTTTCCATTTAATTTCTGAAAACTATTGAAACATGTTTCTTTTTATATTATTATTTTCTCAGACAAACCGATGAGGCGGAGATCAAACGAAAAGATGAATCTGTAGCGAGCTTAGGACGGTGTGAGCTAAGTGATAACATATTCGCAAATGGACCGCTGAGGGCGTAGTCAAAGGCAAAGCTGAGTATTCTACGACGTTTGATTCACGTGACGAATCAAGAATATGTTTGTATTCTAAGCGTACAGGTTAACCTGTAAATAAAGGTGGCACCGCGGGTATAATACTCGTCCTTTAGATTATTTCTAATGGACGAGTTTTTTTATATGAAATAAGGAGGAACTATGTATCCGGATTTAGAAACTGTAAAAAAATATAGTCAGTCATATCAACGTGTTCCCGTATCGATTGAATTATACGCTGACCAATTTACGACAATTGAAGTTTTACAAATATTGAGAAATGCGAGTCATCATTGTTATTTGCTTGAAAGTGCAAGTCAAGATGAGCAATGGGGACGTTATTCCTTTTTAGGCTTTCAACCTTCTATGGAAATCACTTGTTTAAATCATGAATTAAACATTAAGGATTTAATTAAAGATGAAACGAAGAGCTTAACTGTTGACCATCCAAACCAAGAAATTCGTTCGATTCTTGATTCTTATAAGAGTCCTCAAATTGAAGGGCTACCTCCTTTTACAGGTGGTTTGGTAGGCTATTTCTCTTATGATTATATAAAATATAGTGAACCAAAGCTTTCTTTAAAGCATGATGTTGAATTTAATGATATGGATTTAATGTTGTTTGATACAGTCATCTGCTTTGATCATTATAAACAAAAGATTATATTGATTACTGGTTGTTTTACGAATAATATTGAAAAATCCTATGAAGATGCTAAACATAAACTATTGACCATTAAAAATTTATTAAAAAAGGGCAAGAAAAAACATTTTGAGCCCCTTCTCTTAAAAAGTAAAATTGAACCTGAAGTAAAAGAAGAAGATTTTATTCAAATGGTTGAAAAGGCAAAACATTATATACATGAAGGAGATATCTTCCAAGTGGTTTTATCAAATCCACTTCGAGCAAAGGCAAGTGGATCACTTTTTGATACCTTTCGAGTTTTAAGAGCTTCCAATCCAAGTCCTTATATGTTTTATTTCTCTAGTGATGATATTGAAATGACTGGAGCAAGTCCTGAAACATTAGCGAAATTGGATCATTCAAAGCTATTCACCTTCCCACTAGCAGGTACTAGTCCTCGTGGTAAGACAAAAGAGGAAGATCAACGATTTGAAAAAGAATTATTAGCTGATGAAAAAGAACGTGCTGAACATAATATGTTAGTGGATTTAGGGCGAAACGACATTGGAAAGATTTCTAAAATTGGAACGGTATCGGTTGATAAATATATGGAAATTGAACGCTTTTCTCAAGTAATGCACATTGGTTCAACGGTAACTGGTACGATTCGCGATGATTTGGATGCGATGGATGCGGTGGATTCCATATTACCGGCAGGAACCTTATCTGGAGCGCCCAAGTTTAGAGCGTGTGAGATTATTGAAGAATTGGAAAAAAGTCAACGAGGTATTTATGGTGGAGCTATTGGATATCTTGACTTTAGCGGTAATCTAGATACATGCATCGCTATTCGATTGGTCTATAAGAAAAATGATCAGATTTGTATTCGTTCAGGTGCGGGTATTGTGGCGGATAGTCAAGGGAAAAAAGAATTTATGGAATGTCAGCATAAGGCTAGAGCCGTTGTGAAAGCGATTGAAATTGCACAGGAGGGATTAGAATGATCTTACTCATCGATAATTATGATAGTTTCTCTTATAATGTCTATCAATTGATTGGTTCTGTTGAAAGTGACATTCAGGTTGTACGAAATGATGAATGTACGATTGAAGAAATCGAAAAGATGCATCCGCAAGCCATCATCTTATCACCAGGACCAAAAACACCGAAAGAAGCAGGAATTTGTATGGATATTATTGAAAGATTTTATAAAGAAATCCCCATCTTAGGAATCTGTTTAGGACACCAAAGCATTTGTGAAGTGTTTGGAGCAACTGTTACTTATGCCAAACAGTTGGTTCATGGAAAACAAGATTTGATTCTTATTGACCATCAGGATCCAATCTTTGATGGCCTAACCGATTTCTATGCAGCTCGCTATCACAGTCTATCTTGTCTAGAATCAACCTTACCAAAGACTTTGATCAAGCTGGCACATAGTTCAGATGGAGAAATTATGGCGGTTAAGCATAAGGATTATCCAGTCTATGGCTTCCAATTCCACCCAGAAAGTGTAATGTGTCCAGAAGGAAAAAAACTAATTCAAAATTTCAAAAAAATCATAGAAGGAGATAAAGAAAATGATTAAAGAAGCAATTGAAAAAATCGTAAACAAAGAGGATCTAAGCTATGATGAATCCTATACTGTGATGAATGAAATTATGTCAGGTGAAACATCACAGGTTCAAAATGCCGCATTTTTAGCCGCTTTATCGACAAAAAGTGCCCATATGGAAACCATTGATGAAATCAGTGGTTGTGCAACCGCAATGCGTGAAAAAGCCATTCCATTTGATCGAGGGGATATGGATATTTTAGAAATTGTAGGTACTGGAGGCGATGGAGCGCACAGCTTTAATATTTCAACAACCAGTGCTTTAGTTTTAGCAGCGGGTGGCGTTAAGGTTGCCAAGCATGGAAATCGTGCTGCATCTAGCTTAAGTGGAACAGCCGATTGTTTAGAAGCCTTAGGTGTTAATATTCAACAGGATCCAGAAAAAGCAAAGGAATGTTTGGAAAAAGCCGGGATCTGTTTCTTCTTTGCGCAAAAATATCATACATCCATGAAATATGTTGGAGCCATTCGAAAAGAATTAGGATTTAGAACTGTATTCAATATTTTAGGACCACTTACCAATCCAGCAAAACCAAATTATTTCTTATTAGGCGTTTATGATCAACATTTGGTTGAACCAATTGCCGAAGTTTTAACAAAGCTAGGTGTTGAAAGAGGCTGTGTCGTTTATGGACAAGATAAGCTAGATGAAATTAGCATTTCTGCTCCAACAACAATTTGTGAAATTCGTAATGGAAAATATACAACGAGTGTCATTACACCTGAACAATTTGGCTTAAAGACCGCAACAAAAGAAGAAATTGTCGGAGGAAGTCCAGAAGAGAATGCCCAATTAACGAAAGATATTTTAGCAGGAAAAATTACAGGGGCAAAACGAGATATTATTTTAATGAATGCAGGTTTAGCTTTCTATATTTATGGAAAAGCATCAACCATGCAAGCAGGTATTGACTTAGCCAATGAAATTATTGAATCCCAAAAAGGTTTAGATACACTTCAAAAATTTATCGAGGTATCGAATGCCTAATATTTTAGAAACAATTGCTGAATCGACGGTTCAACGCGTTGAAAAGTCCAAACAAATTGTTTCACTAACAGAAATCAAAGAAAAAGCTTTATCCTTACCTAAGCTTGATGCACCCTTTGAAAAGGCCTTAAGAGAAAATGAGATTTCCTTCATTTGTGAATGCAAACAAGCCTCTCCTTCAAAAGGACAAATTGTAGAAGATTTTCCTTATTTAGAGATTGCCAAGGATTATGAAAAAGCGGGAGCCAATGCGATTTCGGTTCTAACTGAACCAAATTGGTTTAAGGGAAGCCTAGAATACCTAAAAGAAATATCACAAGAGGTATCCATTCCTTGTTTACGAAAGGATTTCACCATTGATGAGTATATGATTTATGAGGCTAGGGTCTATGGAGCCAGTGCCGTCTTATTGATTGTTTCCTTATTGGAAGAAGAGCAATTAAAAGGCTATATTGAGATTACAGAATCCTTAGGTATGAGTGCCTTAGTTGAATGTCATGATCAAGAAGAAGTTGTCGTTGCTAAAAATGCAAAAGCCAAAATTATCGGTGTGAATAACCGTAACCTAAAAAACTTTTCGGTTGATTCGACCAATTGTTTACGCTTGCGCCAACAAGTTGGAAGTGATTGTTTATTTGTCGCTGAAAGTGGAATTAAAGATCATCAAGATATTTTAGCCTTAGAACAAGCTGAGGTTGACGCTGTCTTGATAGGTGAAACAATGATGTTAGCAGAAGATAAAACAAGTAAATTGAAAGAGTTAAAATATGGCCAAGATTAAGATTTGTGGACTACGAAGCTTAAAGGATATTGAAATAGTAAATCGTTATCTACCCGATTATGCTGGCTTTATTATTAACTTTCCCAAAAGCTTTCGATCCTTAAACATTGAAGAATTAAAAAATCTTACGAAGCAATTAGATCAAAAGATTCAATCGGTTGGAGTTTTTGTAGATGAAGATGTCGATCTTGTCTGTTCTTTATTAAAGGAAGGTATTATCGATATAGCGCAATTGCATGGAAAAGAAGATGAAGCGTATATTCAAAGGGTCAAAGGTTTTGGTCCTACAATAAAAGCGTTTCAAATCCAAACGAAGAAAGATATACAAAAAGCATTAGAGAGTAGTGCAGATTATATCTTACTTGATCAAGGAAAAGGCTCTGGAAAGACTTTTGATTGGACCTTGATTCCTCAGATTGAAAGAGACTTCTTTTTAGCCGGTGGAATTACAATTGAAAATATCGAAGATAGTAAAAAACTTCATCCTTATGCGATTGATGTCAGTAGTTCAGTGGAAACAAATCAAGTAAAAGATGAAAATAAAATAAAAGAAATGATTCAGAAAGGAAGAACAATATGAGTAAAGGAAGATTTGGCGTTCATGGAGGACAATATATTCCTGAAACATTAATGAATGCCGTGATTGAATTAGAAGAAGCTTATAATAAGTATAAAGATGATCCAGAATTTAATGCTGAATTAACGGAATTATTCAATGATTATGCAGGAAGACCAAGTCGTTTATATTATGCTAAACATATGACAGAAGATTTAGGTGGGGCAAAGGTTTATTTGAAGCGTGAAGATTTAAATCATACTGGAGCCCATAAAATCAATAATGTTATTGGGCAATGCTTATTAGCTAAAAAAATGGGAAAGACACGTGTAATTGCTGAAACAGGGGCTGGTCAGCATGGCGTCGCAACCGCAACGATTGCCGCTTTAATGGGACTTGAATGCGAAGTCTATATGGGGAAGGAAGATACGATTCGTCAAGCTTTAAACGTCTACCGAATGAAGCTATTAGGGGCAAAGGTCCATGCTGTCGATACGGGTACAGGAACTCTAAAGGATGCCGTTAGTGAAGCCTTTCGAAATTGGACAACGCGTATTGATGATACGCATTATGTTTTAGGATCAGTTATGGGACCTCACCCATTCCCAACTATTGTTCGTGATTTTCAAGCAGTTATTTCAAAGGAAATCAAAGAACAAATCTTAGAAAAGGAAGGACGATTACCAGATGTTGTGATGGCCTGTGTTGGTGGTGGATCCAATGCGATGGGAACCTTCTATCATTTTATCGAAGATAAAGAGGTTCAACTCATAGGCTGTGAAGCGGCTGGACGAGGTGTGGATACCTTTGAGACGGCTGCAACGATCGCAACCGGAAAATTAGGAATCTTCCATGGAATGAAGTCTTATTTCTGTCAGGATGAATACGGACAAATTGCTCCTGTGTATTCAATCAGTGCTGGATTGGATTATCCAGGTATTGGGCCTGAGCATGCGATGTTACATGATACAGGACGTGCACAATATGTTCCAGTAACCGATGATGAAGCGGTTGATGCATTTGAATACTTATCTCGTATGGAAGGGATTATTCCAGCGATTGAAAGTGCGCATGCACTTGCCTATGCGAAAAAAATTATTCCTACAATGAATTCCAATCAAATTGTTGTGATTACATTGTCAGGACGTGGAGATAAAGACGTAGCAGCCATTGCGCGCTATCGTGGGGAGGAAATCTATGAATAAAGGAATCGAAAAAGCATTTTCAAATGGAAAAGCCTTTGTGGCATTTGTGACCAGTGGGGATCCAGATTTAGATACAACCGAAGAAATCGTTTATGCACTAGATCGTGCAGGCTGTAGTTTAATTGAATTAGGTATTCCTTTCTCTGATCCAACAGCCGAAGGACCAGTCATTCAAAATGCAAATATTCGTGCTTTATCCAATGGCTGTACAACCGATAAAATCTTTGAACGCGTAAAGAAAATGCGTCAAAAAACAGACATTCCAATGGTTTTTATGACCTATGCCAATGTTGTATATAGTTATGGAATTGAAAAATTCTGTCAAAACATGGTGGAAGCCCAAATGAGTGGAATGATTCTTCCAGATGTTCCTTTTGAGGAAAAAGAAGAATTTGATTCTGTTTGTAAAAAGTATGGCTTAGATTTAATCAGTATGATTGCACCAACGAGTCATCAAAGAATTCAAATGATTGCCAAAGAAGCCAGTGGCTTTATCTATTGTGTTTCTTCTTTAGGTGTAACTGGTGTTCGCTCTTCGATTACAACCGATATTTCAGCAATGGTTCAATTGGTAAGAGAAGTGACCGATGTGCCTGTTGCCGTTGGTTTTGGAATTTCTACCCCAGAACAAGCACAAAAAATGGCGAGTCAATCAGACGGCGCCATTGTAGGAAGTGCTATTGTTAAAATTGTAGAAAAATATGGAAAAGATGCACCAAAACATGTCGAAGACTATGTAAAAGAAATGGTTGCAGCTTTACAATAAGTCAGAATAAGAGCTCAGTCCAAAAGCGGATTGGGCTTTTTTAGCGGCATGTTCAATTGCCTTTTCCATAGCGAGAACACTTAAAATCGATACAATATCTTGATCTGCTTCTACTTTTTGACTTGCCATGGTAAAAATCGTATCACCATCGTTTGCCATCGCAACTGGATGAATACAATGCGCATAGGCATTATGAGAAACACTGGCAATTTTATTCATTTGCGCTTTATTGAGCTTGGCATTGGTGATGATGCAGCCAATTGTTGTATTTTGATGTGGATTTGTTTGACTTTCAAGTCCATCTAATAAAGCTTGAATGGTATTGATTTCCTTTTTCTTTTCATAATCGTAAGCACCGGCAAGACGCTTGTCAGAATTGGCTTCATAAATATCTCCACATGCATTTACAGCTACGATTGCACCAACCTGTAATTCTCCTACCTGCAAAGCACAAGTTCCAAGACCGGTTTTCATTGCCTTGTCAAAGCCAAAATATTTTCCGACACTTGCACCACAGCCAGCACCGATATTTCCTTGAAGATCCTGTGCTTTTTCACTATTGACACAAGCTTGATACCCCATTTCTTTATTTGGATAAGCTTTCACATCACCTACGCTACAATCAAACAAAGAAGCTTGGCATACAATTGGAATATAGATATCCTTTAAATCAAAGCCAATCCCTTTTTCACTGAGATATTGCATAACCCCACTACTCGCTTCTAGACCAAAGGCAGAGCCCCCGCTTAAGGTAACTGCATGAATTTCTTGTACGGTATTTTTCGGATTTAATAAGTCGGTTTCACGCGTAGCTGGACCACCACCACGAACATCAACGCCCGCAACTGCGCCTTTTTCAGCAATAATAACCGTACATCCTGTTCCTTTTTCTTCATCCTGGGCATGACCAATCTTAAAATCTTTTAAATCATTGATGGAAATTCTTTTCATATTCTTCTCCTTTATATAAGTCATTTCTTTGAATCGATGCATAAGGCATACGATTGCGAATTTTTTTTATGCAAGCTAAATCAATATCCGTTTCACATAAAGCAATTTGATCATTCATTTCTTGAATGATTTGACCATCGGGATTGACAATCATCGAATGCCCATCGCTATGATAGCTCTGATAGGTATAGCTTGGATTCACTCCGCATACATAGAATTGATTATCCAAAGCTCGTGTCCGTAATAGAATTTCCCAATGTTTTTTGCGAACCTGTTGATTAAAGGCTGCTGGTAAGAACAAAATTTGAACCCCTTTATTTGCCAATAAAGTACTAGGCTGAGGAAAACGAATATCATAACAGAGCAAGATACCAACCTTTACACCTTGTATTTCAAAGGTGACAAAGGAATTTCCTGGTGAAAAGACTTCTGCTTCGGAATAGCTTTGTTTTCCATGGAAGGTCATTAAATGCATTTTATAATATTTGGCAATCTGTTTTCCTTGATCAAAAATAAAACATGCATTATAAATTTTTCCGTTTTCTTGATAGGGAATGCTTCCTCCAATCACAATTTGTTTGTTTCGAAGGGATAGATCCTTCAACAATTGAATACTTTCTTTTTGATAGGCAGTGGCTTCCTTCATATTTTTGTTTTGATAGGGGCAGTTCCACATTTCGGGTAAAACGAGAACATCGGAATGATTTGAGCTATTCTCTTTTACCCAATTTAAATTCGATAAAACATTTTCAACGACAGGAACCTGCAACATCGCAATCTTCATATTAAATCATCTCTTTTTCTTTTAGCCAATCGTATAAACCACCCTCATGACAGCTTGGTGCAATTTGAATATGAGGGATTGATTTTAATCGATCATCTCCATTGGCAACCATTACAGCGACTTGGGCATTAGAGAGCATTTCATAATCAATGGCAGAGTCACCAAAGGCAAGATAGGCATGCTCGTCTTCATGAAAGTAGTTCATTAAGATTTGAATGCCCTTGAATTTATTCGCCCCTTTTCGTTTGAATTCAACCCATTGGGACATATAGACCGGATCAATGCACTCTAAAGAATCGAAGAAGGGATTTCTTTCAAGGGGATGATCTGGTTTGATTAAAATATTTGAAAAACGATCCGTATCTTTTTTCTTTCGGATTTCAACATCTTTGAAATGAAAGGTTTCAATCATTTCTTTTACACGTTGATCATTTCGAGTTGCCATCTTTACATTCCCAAAGGCAAGGACACCTAAACCTTTTTCTTTGGCATAGTTAAAGATTTGATTGGTACTTTCTATATCAATCACATTTTCATACAAGCTTTCATGATTATGATTCAAGACATAACAACCATTTCCACAAACATAGCCATCCCAATCAATGAAAGTATCTAAATGAAGCTCTTCGACCAATATAGGAGGTCGTCCTGTACAAATACAAAGCTTATAGCCTCTTTTCTTTAATTCTTTTAGTGCAATGATATGTTTTTCAGGAATAACTTGGTTGATATGATCATAAAGGGTGTTATCGATATCTATAAAAAGTGTTTGAATTGATTTCATGAGAATATTTTATCATAATAAACAGTATATGAATGATTCTTTTCAAGATGCACTTATTGTATGGTATGAAGACAATAAACGTGAATTACCTTTTCGAAAAAATAAAGATGCCTATCAAATATGGATTAGTGAAATCATGGCCCAACAAACGCGTATTGAAGCTATGCTCCCTTATTTTGAACGCTTTATTCAAGCTCTACCAAATATGAAAGCTTTATCTGAAGTCGATGATCAAAGGTTAAATAAATTATGGCAAGGGCTAGGCTATTATTCACGAGCTAGAAATTTAAAGAAATGTGCCATCTATTGTATGAAGGAATACAATGGGAATTTACCAAGAACAAAAAAAGAACTAATGAACTGTCCTGGCATTGGTTCATATACGGCTGGAGCCATCGCAAGTATTGCCTATAGCGAAAGAGTGAGTGCTATTGATGGGAATGTAAATCGTGTATTTAGTCGTTTATATCTTATTAAAGAGGATCTAAAAAAAGCCAAAGGGAAAAAAGAAATAGAAAAGTTAGTGGACCAATCCTTGCCAGAGTCGAATAAAATCAGTGCATATAATCAAGCACTGATGGAGTTAGGGGCATTGATTTGTCTTCCAAAAAATCCCAAATGCAAGGAATGTCCTATTTCTAAAGCTTGCCAAGCATACTTATATGATGATCCATCGAAGCTGCCTATTTTATCCAAAGCGAAAAAACGTAGGATTGTTGAAAAAGAAATTTATGTCTACGTTAATAAAGATACAATTCGCCTACATAAAAGAGAAGAAAAGGGACTCCTTCATGGTTTGTATGGTTTTGATGAAAAAGAGCCAGAAGTATATATAGGAAAAAAAGAGCTTGAGCCCTATACCCATATCTTTTCTCATGTGGAATGGCATATGAAGGCTTGGCTTGTTTTTGTGGATTGGACCGATTCTTCCTTTTATACGATTGACGAAATTAAAAAAGACATTCCTATTCCTTCCGCCTTTCAACCTTTTTTAAAACAAGTTGAAAAAATTATTGAAGAGTATAAGCTGTACTGATTTGTATAGCTTTTTTTGTTTTTCACAAAATTAATACAAAAAAAGTATTGATTTATCGGAACACCTCCATAAATCTCTTAAAATTAGTGATAAGTTTCTATTAATTCACAATTGTAAATATTTTCACAAACTAAATGAAAAGATTTGTGAATTATTTAATTATTGAATAGTGACATGCATTTCAAGCATTTCACGAAGCTCGATTGAACATGTTAAATTCATAGCAGGAAACATGTTAACTTTTTAACAAGTTAAATTTAAGGTGAAGTACCTAGGGATCATCTTTGGTTTAAAAGAAAAAAGTTCAACAATATGAGGAGAAATAAATGAAGGTAAATTATAAAGAAGCACCGATTATGAAGTTCCATAAAATGCTCTTCTTATGTGCCGTTCTTGGGCAGATTGCTTGTGGATATGCATTAGGAATTGCTGGAAATGCGGTAACACAAGCCCAAGCTGAATTAGGCTTTAATACCTTTTGGGTTGGTCTATTAGGGGCAGGAACATTAATTGGTTTGAGTGGAAGCTTATTTTTAGGGAATTTAGCTGATCAAATTGGTCGTAGTAAATTATTGCTGATTGACATGGTACTTTTTACCGTCTTTTCCATTCTTCACTTATTTGCATCAAGCGTTGGCTTGATCTTAGTGATTCGTATTGGAATTGGCTTATGTATTGCGATTGAGTATTCCGTTGGAAGTACCATTATTTCAGAATGGGTTCGTGCAACAGAAGCACCGGCTTATTTAAGTAAATTTGTGATTTATTGGACCTTTGGTTATGTATTAAGCTTTGTTGTTGGTTTGATTATGGGAAATGTTGGAACTGATTATCATTTTATTTTTGCATCCAGTGCAATCTTAGGTGGAATCAGTGCTGTCTTACGCTTTGTGAATGGAATTCCAGAATCACCAAGCTGGCTTGCTAGTGTAGGACGAGTTGCGGAAGCAAATTCTATTATCGATGAAAAGGTTGGAAATGCATATTGTGTTGTTGTAGAAAAGAAGGAAGCGGAAGAAAAAGTGTCTGTGAGCGAATTGTTTAGTGATTCCTATCGCAACAATACCTTAGTAGGTGGCATCTTCTATGCCTGTCAAGTCTTTCCATACTTCGGTGTAGGAATCTTCCTTCCAATCTTAGTGAAACAAATGAATATGGGTGGTGGATATACAGGTGATGTTATTTATGACGTATTCTGTATGGCAGGTGCTTTTGTAGGAACCTGGATCGTCAGTCGCATTTCAAGAAGAAAATTCTTAACCTCAACATTCTTTGGAGCAGCTCTTGCATTGCTTGTGATGATTATTGGTCAATATATATCTATTGTGATTACCATCATTGCCTTTGCAGCCTATGCTTTGATTATGTCGATTGCGGTTGTAATGGAATGGCCTTATCCACCAGAATTATTTGATGATCGTGTTCGTGGAACAGGCGTTGGAATCGTAATCGCATTTAGTCGTATTGGAGCCTTCTTAGGAACCTTCTTACTTCCAATCTTAGTGGAAAAATTAGGAGCAACAGGAAGCTTAATCGTTTGTGCGGCGGTATTAATTTTTGGAGGCGTTGTTTGTCAGATTCTGGCACCAGAAACATCTCCAAAATTTATGAATAAACATGTAGAAGGAGGCTATTATGACAAGAAAATACATGCATAGAATCAATGCTTTAAGAGAAAATTACATGTCTCATCGAGTTGAGATGGATATCTTAGATGCATATTATGTAACGCAAGGTTTTAAAGAATCCGAGGGGCAACCTTGGGCGATTCAAAAAGCAACGGGTATGAAAAAGGTATATGAAAATAAACCAATCTTCATTCAAGATCATGAATTGTTAGTAGGAGGAGTAGCCTTTAAACCACGTGCAGGCATCTTAAATCCAGATTCGGCTTGTTCGGTTATTGAAAAGGAATTAGATACGATTGCTACTCGTAAATATGATCCATTCTACTTATCAGATGAGAATAAGAAATTGTTTATGGAAGAAGTTGCTCCTTATTGGAGAGGAAAGTGCGTTTTGGATCGTTGGAATGCCATGATGCCGGATGATGTAAGAACAATGCGTGATGGTGGCATGTTATATGTCGATAAGAAGTTTGTTCGCGGTTATGGTGAAAATACGCCAGGATGGAGAACCTTGTTATCAAAGGGAATTGCCGGAATTAAAAAAGAAGCGGAAGAAAAGCTAGCATCCTTAGATGATGCGACGGGTGAAGATACTTTAAAACAAATGGTTTTTTATAAATCATTAATTATTACAGCAGAAGGAATTATTTCGTTAGCCAATCGACATGCCGATTTAGCTGAAAAAATGGCCAGTGAAGAAACAGATGAAGTACGTAAGGCTGAATTATTGAAGATTGCTGAAGTCAATCGTCATGTACCAGAAAACCCTCCACGTAACTTCTATGAAGCTCTACAAAGTATGTTAACGTACGAATTCTGTATCTTCATGGAACAAAATGCTTCCTCTTATAACCTAGGTCGTATGGATCAATATTTAATTGAATATTACGAAAAGGATATTGAGGAAGGTATCTTGACACAAGAAGAAGCACAAGAATTATTGGATTGCTTTTGGATTAAAATTGCTGAAATGGGTCTTTTCCAAGATGGAGAAAGTGCAGCTTTCTCAGCTGGTTATAATATGACCGTTCAGGTTTGTGCAGGTGGTATTGATCAATATGGAAATGATGCGGTCAATCCATTGTCTTACATGACGATCCAAGCGACAGAAGATACGGCCTTAAAAGAGCCAAATATGACTGTACGCTACAGTATTTCAAAGAATCCAGATTCCTTCTTAAGAAAAGCGGCTGAATGTATTCGTATGGGAAGAACCATGCCAGCGGTTTATCATGATGATGCAGGAATTAAGATGTTATTGAATAAGGGGGTTCCATTATCACAGGCTTGGGATTGGACACCTTGTGGATGTGTTGAAACCAATCTTGAAGGACGTTTGAAATCTTATACCGATATTGGTGAAATCAGTATGGGTGGTGTTGTTGATATGGTCATGAACAATGGTAAATCACGTAAGACAGGTCAACAGGTATCGATTCAAACGGGTAATCCAAGAGATTTTAAAACCTTTGATGATTTTATGGCAGCCATTAAGAAACAAATCGATTACTTCGTACATACTATGGCGACAATGAATTCTTACTTAGATTATTTAAGTGAAAACTATCGACCTGTTCCGGCTTTATCCTTGACCTATCCAAATTGTATGAAAACAGGAAAGGATTATGCCAATGGTGGTGCTGAATTTAATGTAGGAAATGGAATCAATATTATTGGACAAGCCGATATTATTAACTCTGTAGCGGATGTAAAATACTTGGTATTTGATGAAAAGAAAGTAACTATGGATGAATTGTGCAAGGCATTGGATGCAAATTTCGAAGGCTATGACGACATTCTAAAAATGTGTAAAGAAGCACCTAAATATGGAAATGATGATCCAAGAGCCGATTTCTGTGCTGGAGAAATCTATAACTATTTAGTTGATGTCATTGAAAGCTATGATTCAGCCTTTGGAAAACTAACAGCAGGTATGCTTCCAGTATCTGGAAATGTTCCAATTGGACAAAGTGTTGGAGCTTTACCATTTGGTCGTAAAGCTTGGCAACCATTAGCAGATGGTATTGGTGCAACCGGTGGTACGGATGTCAACGGTGCAACGGCTCTATTAAAATCAATCAGTCATTTACCACATGCTCGTTTTACGCAAGGAACACAAATGAATTTAAAAATTGATCCAGATTTATTAGAAGGAGATGCTGGTTTAAATCATATGATGGTCTTATTAAAGACACAATGTACCTTGGATATTTACCATACACAATACAATATTATTAAACCAGAGGTTTTATTGGATGCACAGGCACATCCTGAAAATCACAAGGATTTATTGATTCGTGTAGCAGGATATACGGCATTCTTTGTAGAGCTTGGAAAAGATATTCAAGACGATATTATTTCACGTACACAAATTAAGTCATGGGCTTAATAGATAAATTAATCATAGATAGAGGAGGAAAAAACATGATTAAAAATCACGACAGAAAATTTAAATTGGGGATGCATAGTTATACACTACATCTTTCAGGATTTGGAGAAAGCTGGGGCTTCCAAGAATATGGTGAACACCATTCCTTTGAACAAGTGGCTACTTTTAAAGATTTAGTTGATATTGCGGTTGAAGTTGGATTGGATGTTTTACACATTACTTTGGTTGATATTCAAAACGATACATCTGATCAACATTTAGCTGAATGCAGAAAAATTGCAGAAGAAGCAGGAATTGAATTGGAATTAAATATTTCATTCAATGCGCCAAGTGATCCTCGTGTGAACTGTACAGTAAAAGAATCTTTAGAAATTGCTCATAAATTAGGATGTAAATTGGTGAAATATTCAACAGACGTTGAGCATCCAGAAAAATCTTCTCACTCTTGTTTAGCACCAAGTGTTATGACGCAATTAATTGATATTTACAATCAATTTGCCGAAAACATTCCATTAATGGAAGAATACAACTTACCAATCGCAATTGAAAACCACTGTGATTTGTTTGCGGATGAAGTGATTTGGTTAGTTGAACAATTAAATCATCCATTAGTAGGTGCATGCTGCGATACGATTAACTCTTTAATGGTTATGGAAGGGATTGCAGATTGCGTGAAGAAGATGGCACCATATTGCTATTGCGTTCATTTCTGTGACAACCGTGTATTTGCGGATCCAGATGGAACACATTCATTAGGTACAGCTATTGGTCAAGGAAATGTAGATTGTAAAGCAATCATGGATATCTTAAGAGAAGAAGCACCAGAAGGATTAGATACAATTGACTTAGAAATCGAACTTCCTTTATCTGGACATACCTTAGAAGAAGGACGTCAAATGGAGCTTCAAGGATTAAAGGAATCAGTTGAATACATGTATAAAGAGCTTGGTATTGGATTTAATGCTAAGAAGATTTATGGGGAAAGTGATTACTTTATCGAAAAATAAGTAAATTATAAAGCGGTTTTTATCGGATGATGAAGGCCGCTTATTCGAAAATAAATCTTATTTAAATAATGAATAATAATATACATTACAGATATTTCACTTGTTTTCTTTCTCGTGTTATACCTAAGATGTAAAAAATAGGTTGATTAGATATGTTTGATAAATATGAAGGAATGGATATGCAAGGGACAGTTCTTCGTTTTGAGAAAAGTTCCATTTATGATGGCGATGGTCTTCGAACGGTTGTTTTCTTAAAGGGATGTCCATTACGTTGTAGATGGTGTTCTACACCAGAAAGTCATAAAAGGGAAATCCAAAGCACATTGGATGGTGAAATCAAATATGGAATGAATTTAACGGTGGAAGAAGTCATGATTGAAGTTCGTAAAGACATTCCGTTTTATTTTCATTCTGGTGGAGGTGTTACTTTATCCGGTGGAGAGATTTTGACACAGGCTGATTTTGCTTACAACATTCTACGTCGATCTTGTTCGGAAGGAATTAACACTTGTATTGAAACATCATTCTATGGAGATTGGTCAAAAATTGAAAGAATTTTAGCTTGTACAAATACTGCTTTTGTCGATTTAAAAATTATGGATTCAGAAAAGCATAAGCTTTATACAGGGGTATCGAATGATTTGATTCTTGAAAATATTAGAAAAGCTGGGCAAGGGATTCCACAATTGAAATTAATTATTCGTCGACCATTAATTCCAGGTGTCAATGATTCAAAGGAAGAATTAGAAGCACTCGGACAATTTTTAGCTGAATTACCTGGAGTGGATCATCTTCAATTGTTGCCTTATCACAGGTTGGGAACAGATACGTATCGAAAGCTAGGCTTAGAGTATCCATTATCAGAAACAGAAGTACCTGATGATGAACATATGAAATGGTGTCAAAAAATTACAGGTCAATATATAAAAACGATTGTTTAAAAGGAGAATTGATATGTTACGTTATGGATTTATTGCGGCTGGAAATATTATCCGCGCTATGCACAGAGGAGCAGAAATGAATGCGGATTACAATCCAGCAGAAATTGGTATCTATGATATCAATGAAGAGGTAAGAAAGGATTATGCTTCAAGAGGCTATACAACCTTTGATAACATGAAGGAATTAATTGATAATTCAGAAATGTTGGTATTGGGTGTAACACCAAAAGTAGTCGGCTTTATCATTGATGAACTTGCAGCGAATATTCGTAAAGATCAAGTGATGTTGACCGTGGTTACTGGTGTTGAACAATCTTGGTATGCTGAAAAAATTGGAGAAGGCTATAAAATTGTCATTTGTATGCCGAATATGTCAAGTCAAGTCGGTGAAGGAGCATTTGCGGTATCTCGCTCAGAAGCTTGTACAGATGAAGATGTGAAGAATGTAACCGCTATTTTAAGCTCTTGTGGATTAGTTGAAGAAATTCCAGATGGAAAAATGGCTGAAATTCTTCCATTTAATGGATCATCTCCAGGCTTCTTCTATCACATTGCAAACTTAATGAAAAAGGAAGCAGCAGATTTAGGATTAGATCCAGAAAATGCCGTTCGTTTGTTTGCTGAAACAATGAAGGGTAGTGCTGAAATGATTCTTTCAAGTGATATAAGCTTAGAAGATTTAGAAAAAGCCTTACGTCTTCCAGGTGGAGCAACGGTTACTGCTTTAGAAAAAATTGAATCTATGGGATTTGATAAAATGTATCATGAGTTTGTAAAGGTATCGGTAGAGCATTGTAGAGAATTAGGTAATCAAAAATAGAGGAAGGACTTAGGTCCTTCCTTTTTAGATTTCATTTAATTTTTCTAAAAACAATTTAATAACAGGATTGCTGTTGTCTGGATTATAAACACAAGCATAGGTATCCGAATAATCCGATTTAAAAGGAATCGTATGGAAATAAGGGTTGTTATTTAAATAAGGATCGTGAGGATTGGAAATTGTTAGACCGTTATCTGCAATCGTACGAAAGTAAGCTACTTCAGATAAGGGTACGCCAATTTGTTTTACACCTTTTAGAGAAAGTATATTTTTAAATATCTTATCTACTTGGTATCCATTTGGTTCGGTCAAAAAGAAGGTTTCTCCTTCAATATCATTAAAGTCTAGATGATCTTTGCTTGCAAGACGATGCTTTTTTGACATAACAATCAATGTTTCTTCTTTTTGAAGCTTTCGAACAACATAGCCGGCTTCTTGCCAATGTGGGAAATCAATACCGATGACGATATCAGCACGGCCGGTTTTTAAAGCTTCATGCTGTTCGGTTGTTGTTAATTTTGTATACGTAATATTTAAGGATGGCCATGAATTTTGTAAATCTTCAATAATGGGGAAAAACATAAATTCGCAATAATAGCCAATTTGAAAAGCAATCGATAATCGTCCAGATTTTCCTTGGGAAGCAATTTTTGCGGTATCAAGCGTTAAATTGATTTGAGAAAATGCTTCTTTGATTCCATCATATAAAATACGGCCTGCTTCGGTTAATTCGAGTGGCTTACTTCTTCGATTAAATAAAGAGTAGCCAAGTTCTACTTCTAACATTTGAATTTGTCGACTGACAGTAGGTTGGGAAGTATATAAGTATTCAGCTGCATGGGTGATGTTTTTCATTTCTGCAACGGCAATAAAATATTTAAATTGTAGCAGTGTCATAAAGTCCTCCGAACGATGTCTTATATAAATGATAACATATTTCAATTCTTGTCTTTGGCTTATTCTTAAGAAAATAATTTTTTCATAAATCTTTGGATTGGAATCAGAAAAAGTAGCTAAAATCGTGTAGTTTTTTTAAAAGCGTGTTTTTTGTGCTAGAATGTATAAGTATCATACTGTCTTTAAATAGGAGGAAATTGTATGGGATTAATGAGTTTATTTTCTGAAGAAAAACGAGAAATCAATTCCTTGGCAAAAGAAGCCGATAAAGTATTAAAGCTAGCACCTCAAATGGAAGCTTTATCGGATGATGAATTAAAGGAATGTACAGAAAAATATAGAGAACGTCTAAAGAATGGTGAAACCGTTGATGACTTATTATATGAAGCCTTTGCGACAGCGCGTGAAGCGGCAAGTCGTGTCATTAACGAAAAGCCATATAAGGTCCAAATTATGGGTGCCCTAGCAATGCATAAAGGTGATATTGCTGAAATGAAAACCGGTGAAGGTAAAACCTTGACGGCAACCATGGCTGTCTATGCCAATGCCTTAGCAGGACAAGGTGTGCATGTAATTACTGTCAATGAATACTTAGCTGGTCGTGATGCGGCTTGGATGGGTGAAATTTATCGATTCTTAGGCTTAAGTGTTGGTGTCAATAAGCGAGAATTAACACCACGTCAGAAACAAGAAGCCTATGCATGTGATATCACTTATACAACCAACTCAGAGCTAGGTTTTGATTATTTACGTGACAACATGGTCACAAAGGTAGATGATCGTGTAATGCGTGGTCTTCATATGGCCATTATTGATGAGGTCGACTCCGTATTGATTGATGAGGCTAGAACTCCATTGATTATTTCTGGTGGTAAGAAAAACACGGCCAATTTATATATTCAAGCCGATAAGTTTGTAAAGACCTTAACCGAACCAGAATATGAAATGGACAATTTTACGCATGAAAAGAAATTGATTAGTGGTGACTATGATATTGATGAAAAGACCCGTCAAGTCATGTTAAGTGAAGTTGGTGTCACAAAGGCAGAACGTTATTTTAAAATTTCTAACTTGTATGATGCCGAACATACACAATTGGTTCACCATATTAACCAAGCCCTACGTGCCAATTATATTATGATGCGTGAGGTTGAATATGTTGTAAACGATGAACAAGAAATTGTCATTGTCGATCAATTTACGGGACGTTTAATGCCAGGACGTGCCTATAGTGATGGTTTACATCAAGCCATTGAAGCCAAAGAAGGCGTTCCAATTAAAGATGAAACCTCAACCTTGGCAACCATTACCTATCAAAATTTCTTCCGTTTATATGAAAAATTGTCCGGTATGACAGGTACGGCTAAAACCGAAGAAGAAGAATTCTTATCAACATATAATATGCGTGTTGTATGTATTCCAACCAACCGTGTGATTGCTCGTAAGGATTTACCAGATGAAATCTATGCGCATAAATCCGATAAATTTGATGCCTTAGTTCGTGAAGTAAAGGTTTTATATCATAAAGGACAACCAGTTCTAGTCGGAACGATTGCGGTCGAAACATCCGAATTAATTAGTGAATTATTGAAAAAGGAAGGCATTCCACATCACTTATTAAATGCGAAAAACCATGCCAAAGAAGCAGAAATCGTTGCCTTAGCTGGTCGACCAAAATCCGTAACCATCGCAACCAATATGGCTGGTCGTGGTACCGATATTAAATTAACGGCTGAATCAAGAGAACTTGGTGGTTTAGCGGTATTAGGTAGTGAACGTCATGAATCAAGACGTATTGATAACCAGCTACGTGGACGTAGTGGTCGTCAAGGCGATCCAGGCTTCTCACGCTTCTATGTTTCTTTAGAAGATGATTTGATGATTCGTTTTGGTGGAAATAAGCTTCAAAAATTATTTGAAAAGGTTGGCGATGAAAAAATCGAATCCAAAGCAGTTACGAAATCAATCACAATGGCGCAAAAACGAGTAGAAGGCTATAACTTTGATGGTCGTAAACAATTATTGGATTATGATGATGTCTTAAGACGTCAACGTGAAATCATTTATGAAGAAAGAAATAAAGTATTGGAAAGTGATGATGTCCATGAATGGGTACATAATATTTTAGAAAATGCTCTTAGTGAAACCGTTGATTCCAATTTAGGTGATAAAAAAGGTGTTGATTGTCCATCGTTAGTGAAATCTTTAGAAATGATTGGACTTCAAGATGAAAAAGCCATTCATGTCAGTGAAATTGAAAACATTAAAAAAGTAGAGGATGTAAAGAAATACATTGTTGAAAAGGCATGGAAGGGTTATGAAGATGAAATCCGTTTAGTGAAGGATCAATTCTTACCTTTTGAAAAAACAGTTGTTTTAAGAAATATCGATCGAAATTGGATCCAACATATTGACCAAATGGATAAGCTACGTGGTGGTATTCATTTACGTAGCTATGCCCAAAACAATCCACTTCAACAATATGTAGAGGAAGGCTTCCAAATGTTTGATGAAATGAATCATCGTATCAATCGTGAAATTGCTTTCTTCCTGTTGAAGGTACGCATTAAACAGGAGGCTGCTTAATGGAACTTTATGAATTAAAACAAGGCTTAGCTACTCACCTAGAGAAATTGGAAGCTCTAGGTGAGTCTCTTTGACTTAGCTCAAAAAAAAGAAGAAATTAAAGCGCTTGAAGAAGAAACAATGTCACCTGATTTTTGGAGTGATCAAAAAAAGGCCCAACATACCATTCGTCAAAAAAATTCTTTGCAGTCGATTGTTGAACAATATGAACAATTGGATGAACAAATGCATTCATTAGAAGAAACTGTCAATGTTTTAAAGGAAGAGATGGATGAAGAACTAATGATGATGGCCGAGGAAGAGTATCAAGAATGTCTTCCAAAATTTGATTCCTTTGAAATTCAAGTACTTTTAAGTCATGAATATGATCAAAACAATGCGATTTTAGAATTGCATCCAGGTGCTGGTGGAACCGAATCCTGTGATTGGTGTTCAATGCTTTATCGAATGTATACACGTTATGCCGAGCGACATGGCTTTAAGGTGAAGGTTTTAGACTATTTGCCTGGGGATGAAGCAGGAATTAAAAGTGTCACCTTCTTAGTGGAAGGGGATAAGGCCTATGGCTATTTAAAATCTGAAAAGGGTGTACATCGTCTAGTGCGAATCAGTCCATTTGATTCAGGGGCAAGAAGACATACCTCCTTTGCGTCACTTGATGTTATGCCGCAATTTAATGATGAAATTGAAATTGATTTAAAGGATGAAGACTTAGAATTTGAAACCAAAAGAGCTTCGGGTGCTGGAGGACAGCATATCAATAAAACCGATTCTGCTGTTCGTTTAGTTCATAAGCCAACTGGTATTGTGGCTACCTGTCAAAATGGACGAAGTCAGCATGAAAACCGTGAGGAAGCCTTACGTGTTTTAAAGGCTCGTTTATATCAATTAGAGATTGAAAAACAAGAAAAGAAGCTAGCTGAAATCAAAGGGGAACAAGTTGCCAATGAATGGGGAAGTCAGATTCGAAACTATGTCATGCATCCATATTCTTTAGTTAAGGATGTACGAACTGGCTATGAAACCAGTCAAGTTCAAGATGTATTGGATGGCAAATTGGATGAATTCATTTTTGCGTATTTGAAAAGTCAAGTTTAGAAAATGACAGAGTGAATGTCACATTCTAAGATAAGCTAAAGTCATGAGGAGGAAATTCATGGCTATACATTTATCGAAGCAACAATTTTCTTATTTATGTAAACAATATGATCATCAAGACTTTGGCTTTGTCTATTTTAAGTCCATTCGAGAATTGTTGCGCTTTATCTTACAAATCTATAAAGAGCATTCCAATCTATTAGAAGAACGCATTTTAGATCTCTATGATCATAATAAGGATCTATCCAATCTAGCCTTAGAGGATGTTTCAGTTCAAGTATTACGAGTGGAAAAGGACTGGATTTATATTTATCAAAGAAATGATTTTGATATTTATGAAGCGATGAAAGAAACTTGGCTTTCTTTCAAATGTCATGCGGAAAACTATTTTGTGGAGGACGTATGAAAATTCAATCAAAAGGGATCTTTCAATTAGCGAAGGAAAGTCCATGTATTAAGGATTGTACCCTTTCAAAAGAAATTGCAGCAAATATTACCCTTTTTTCCTTGGCAAAAGGGACAGACATTAGTGCTGAAAGCTATCCTCATCCAAGCTTTTATTTGATTTTAAAGAATAGTGGTCAAATTGCTTCTTTTTCATTAAGAGAAGGACAAGCAATTCAAATGAAGGCCAATGAAGCATTTGGTATCAAGGCTTTGGAGGATTGCACATATTTAGAAATAAAATTAAAGGAGACGCTTATGAATCTAGAAAGTAAACAGGTATTTTCTTTAAAGGATGTTTTACCTTATCAAGAAGGTTCCATTATTAATAAAGACCTTGTCAGCAATGAAAAGATGAAATTTGTGGTGATGGCCTTTGATGCTGGTTGTAGTTTAAGTGAGCATGCAGCACCTGCTGAAGCTTTGATTTTTGCACTTGATGGTGAAGGCATTATTAGCTATGAAGGGAAGGAATACCCAATAAAAGCCAGAGAAAATTTTAAATTTGATAAAAATGGCATGCATGCGATAAAAGCAGTGACACCATTTAAAATGGCTTTATTGTTGAGCTTTGAATGATGAAATTTGATCTTGTTTTATTTGATTTAGACGGCACCATTTCTAAATCAGCCAAGGGAATTATCAATTGTGTACAATATGCATTGGAATCAATTGGTATTCATGAAGAGAATATGGATACCTTAAAAACTTTCATTGGGCCACCTTTAACCGAACAATTTCAAAAGGTTTATGGATTGGATGAAGCAACAAGTGTTCAATTGCTTCAAAAATATCGTGAACGCTACATGCCAATCGGTTTATATGAAACCAGCTTATATGAAGGAATGGACGATTTACTAAAAGAGGGAAAAGAAAAAGGAATGACCTTTGGAATCGTTTCGAGTAAGCCACAGGTTTATTTAAATAAAGTTCTAGAGCATTTAGGTGTTTTGAACTATTTTACAGAAATTGTAGGGCCTTCTTTATCGCATAAAGAGACGGATACAAAAGCTGAGATGATTGCTTCTGTCTTAAAAAAATATCCGACTGCCACTGCTTGTATGATTGGTGATCGTAAATTTGATATTCAAGGTGCAAAGAAAAATCAAATTTTTAGTATTGCCGTAAGCTATGGCTATGGAAGTAAAGAAGAATTGATCAAAGAGAATCCTGATTATATTGCAGAAAGTGTTCATGCCTTACAAAATTTCTTGACAGAAGAAAATGTGCATGATAAAAAACATATATAGATTTCAAACAAAGGTGTTTGGCTTGTGCCAAGCACCTTTTTTGTGTAGAGAAAGAAGAGGACTTGAATATGAAGGAATTATTAGAGCATAAAGATCATGTAAATGAATTATTAGCACGCTATGGTGTTAAATTTGGAATCTATAAAAATCAACAGTTTAAAGAGCAGCTTTTTCCCTTTGATTCGATTCCTCGAATCATTGCTTCATCGGAATTTGAACAGCTTGAAAAAGGCTTGAAGCAACGAGTGAAAGCTTTAAATCTTTTTCTGAAGGATATTTATAGTGAAAAGAAGATTGTGAAGGATGGCGTCATTCCAGAGGACTTTATTTTTGCATCCAGTGGGTATATGGCCGAATGCGAAGGGGTAAGCCCAGTAAAAGATATTTATTCTCATATATCTGGAATTGACTTAGTCAAAGGAAAAAATGGAGAATGGTATATTCTTGAAGACAATTTACGTGTTCCATCTGGGGCTAGTTATCCAATGATTGCTCGAGACATATGTCGACGATGTTCACCAAAGACCTTTCATGATGTGCACTTAGAAGACAATCGAAATTATGCCGAGCTGTTGAAGAAGACCATGGATTATGTCAATACAGGTGGTCATAATATCATATTAACGCCAGGTCGATTTAATGCCGCATATTTTGAACATTCTTATTTAGCAGAAAAGACAGGCGCTCATTTAGCTACAGGTGATGAGCTGATTGTTGAAGGGGATACTTTATATTATATTGCGGCCAATCATAAAAAAGAAAAGGTGGGTGCCGTTTATCGAAGAATATCGGATGAATACTTAGATCCAATGAATTTTAATCCTGAATCATTGATTGGGATTCCACATTTATATGATGTGTATAAAAAAGGCAATGTTGCTCTTTTAAATGCACCTGGCAATGGTGTTGCCGATGATAAAGGCATTTATTACTTTGTACCAAAAATGATTTCGTATTATCTACAGGAAGAGCCAATTCTACAAAATGCCCCAACCTATTTACCTTTTTATCAAGAGGATATGGATTATGTCTTAGAGCATTTTGATACCTTGGTTTTAAAAGATGTTGCCGAAGCAGGTGGCTATGGTGTCCGTTTTGGAAGCTCGATGAATAAGGAAGAAAAAGAAGATTTTATTGCCTTATTAAAGAAGGAGCCACGACGATTTATTGCACAAGAGGTCATCGATTTTCAAGATTTAGATATTGTCGATGGACAAGAAATTGTTCCAAGAAAGGCGGATTTAAGAGCCTTTGTCTTGATGCAAGACGAGCCAATTGTATGGAGAAGCGGATTAACTCGTTTTTCTAGAAATGCAGATTCATTTATTGTGAATTCAAGTCAAGGAGGAGGGTTTAAAGACACATGGGTATTATCTCGATAGCACAATCCAATCAATTGTATTGGTTAGGACGATATACAGAAAGGGTTTATACAACCATTCAATGTTTTTTTAAAAGCTTTGATGCCATGATTGATGTCAATGAACAAAGCTATGAAATTTTTTGTCAATCGGTCGATATTCCAAATATCTATCAATCAAAAGAGGATTTCTTAGAAAGATATCCCTTTGATGAAAGCAATCCAGATTCCATTTTAAGTAATTTAACAAGAGCCTATGACAATGCAATCGTATTGCGAGAATTAATTGGAAGTGAGACTTTATCTTATATTCAATTGGCCATTTATTCCATGAATAAGGCTAAAGAAAGTGCGGCTCCTTTATTTGAAATGCAGTATGTCCTAGATGACTTATTGGCTTTTTGGGGAATTGTTGATGATCAAATTGATTCAGAACAAATCCGAAATATTATTAAAGCGGGCAAGCGAATTGAACGGATTGATTTATATGCACGACTTGGGGTAGGGAAGAAGGAATTGTTACGTGAAGTACATCGTTTAATTCCAAGAGTGGAAAAGAGTGGAATTCCTTATAATCAAGAGAATTTACAAAGGATTCAAGACGATGTAGAAAAAGAAAGTCTGGATTACTATCAAATGGTAAGAGATGTAGAGGACATCTTATAGTGCAACTTCATTTTGACTATAAAATGAATATTCACTATTCCTTACCCGTCACAAAATGTTTTTTTACTATTAAGGGGATACCAAGAGAGGATTGTAGGCAAAATCTTCTAAGATATAAAATTGAAATGGATCCAGATGTTTCATATATGGAAGGTTATGATTCATTTGGAAATCAAAAGATTTATGGAAGCATTCAAGAAGAGCATCAAAGCTTTCTCTATCATATTGAAGGGGATGTAGAAATTCAGTCTATTGCGTATGAAGAAAAGGCAAAAGAGCTTGGACTTTATAAGGTTCCATATGGTAAGTGTCAAATGGGGTCGACCTTAAGACACTATGCGAATTGTTTGAATCTCAGTGATTTTTCGACTGATTATGAAAAAGCGTTATTTTTAATGCATAAGCTCTATGCTATTTTTCAATATTGTCCATCGACAACGCAAATTGAAACCAATGCCGAAGAAGCCTGGCAACAGGGAATGGGGGTTTGTCAGGATTATGCGCACATTTATATTACCTTATTGCGCTTCTTTGGCATTCCAGCACGCTATGTTTGTGGTTTTTTAATTGGAGAAGGGGCAAGTCATGCCTGGGTTGAGGTTTGTATTGATGGCTATTGGATTGGCTTTGATCCTACGAATAATTGTTTGGTTCAACAAGAGCATATTAAGCTTGGTCATGGCCGAGATGCCAGTGATTGCGAAATCAATCGAGGCATTATGTATGGAGGGGGCCAACAAAAACAAGATGTATCCGTATTTGTATATGCGAGAGGTAAAGTATGATTGAAAAAGTAGTTTCCGTAGGACTTCCAGTTGATGAGGTTTTACGTATAAAGAAAAATCGATATCTTCCCAAGGAAAATCAAGGAAAGATGAAAAGAATCAGTATTGTGACCGGCATTCATGGTGATGAATTGGAAGGACAATATGTTTGTTATGAGCTACAAAGACGATTAAAGGAAAGAGAAGATGAGCTAAAAGGAATTGTAGATATTTATCCGGCAATGAACCCTTTAGGCATTGATTCCATTACGCGAGGAATCCCAGCCTTTGATTTAGACATGAATCGTCTATTTCCAGGAAATATTGATGGGAATATGACGGAATATTTAGCAGCGGAAATATTGAATGATGTAGCTGGCTCTGACTGTGTATTGGATATTCATGCTAGTAACATTTATTTAACGGAAATTCCGCAAATTCGAATCAATGAACAACATGAAAAACAGCTCTTACCTTTAGCGAAACAAGCTAATGTGGATTTGATTTGGGTTCATGAATCCAGTACGGTCTTAGAATCGACCTTTGCGTATAGCTTGAATGCGATTGGTACACCAACCTTGGTGGTTGAAATGGGGGTTGGTATGCGTATAACCAAAGCCTATGGCGATCAATTGGTTGAAGGTATTTTTCAATTGATGGATGAATTAGGCATTCTTTCTAGTTCAAATGTGAAGGTACGTCAGCCTATGATTTCAAATCATTCCGATGATGTCTATTATTTGAATGCCAAAGTCAGTGGTTTATTTATTCCAAAAGCGGAACATGGAAGAATGCTTAAAAAAGGAGAAGTCATTGGACATGTTGTTGATCCATTGACCTCGGATTGTTTAGATGAAATTTGTGCACCAGTCGATGGTTTATTATTTACCATTCGAGAGTATCCGATTGTAGATGAAGGATCCCTCATTGGACGGGTGTTAAAAGAAGAGGCGTGTCAATATGAATAAAAAAGTAATTTTTGAACTAAAAGGGATGTACCGAGATGATTTCCGTGTTACGGCTTATGAATTTGGACAAGGAAAGAAAACGCTTTGTATTGTTGGGGCCTGTCGTGGAAATGAAATACAGCCCTTGTTTACCGCATCCTTATTAATTAAAAAGTTTAAACAATTAGAAGAAGAAGGAAGAATTCAAAAGGATCATTCAATCTTAATTATTCCAAGCTTAAATCCCTATTCCATCAATATTAAAAAAAGATTCTGGTCGACGGATAATACTGATATCAATCGTATGTTTCCAGGCTATGATCTAGGAGAAACGACCCAACGGATTGCCCAGGGTGTCTTTGATGTGGTTTCTGAATATGAGTATGGAATTCAATTGACTTCTTTTTATACACCAGGGGATTTTGTGCCACATATTCGTATGATGGATTTAGGAAATGAAGATGTTGAGCTTGCCAAACAATTTGGTTTTCCTTATGTGGTCTTAAGACAGGTGCGTCCATATGATACCACGACACTGAATTACAATTGGCAATGCTGGAATACCAAGGCCTTTTCTTTGTATACCTCAACAACGAGTCAAATCGATCAAAATTCAGCTGGACAAGCGGTCTTATCGGTAATGAACTTTTTATCTAGTCTTGATGTGATTAAATATACACGTCCTTTTGTGATGAAATCACAAATTGTCAAGGATACGGATTTGGTTTCAGTTCGTACGGAAAAATCTGGAATCTTTGAGCCTTTAGTTAAACCTGGACAACGTGTATTTATTGGACAACCGATGGCCAATATCTTACATCCGTATGAAGCAGAAATTCTTGAAACCTTATATGCTCCGATTAATTCGACTGTGTTCTTTTTACATAATGATCCATTGACTTACGCAAATACCTCCGTGATAAAAATGATTATTTGAGCTATAATCTAGGCATGAAACAGATTGATTTTAGTCAAGGAAGCATCACTAAAAATATTTTTCAAACCGCGATTCCAATGTTAGTAGCACAGGTATTAAATCTTCTTTATAACATTGTGGATCGTATTTATATTGGACGAATACCAACCGTGGGATCCCTAGCTTTAGGTGCGGTTGGTCTTTGTTTTCCAGTGATTACGATTTTATCCGCATTCGCTAATTTATATGCGAGTGGTGGTGGACCTATTTTTGCGATTGAAAGAGGAAGAAAAGAGCTTACTCATGCCTCAAGGATTATGAATACTTGTTTTTATTTGTTGATTGTAACCGCAATAGCTTTAACCGTTTTAGGACAGGTGTTTGCACGTCCTATGTTAATTCTATTTGGGGCTTCAAAAAATACGCTTCCGTATTGTTTGCCTTATTTACGTATCTATTTATTGGGAACGATTTTTTCCATGATGACCATTGGAATGAATCCTTTTATCAATGCCCAAGGCTATCCTAGAGCGGGAATGATTACGGTATTAATTGGTGCTTTAGCAAATTTGATTTTAGATCCATTGTTTATTTTTGCCTTTGGTATGGGTGTAAATGGAGCTGCTCTAGCTACTATTATTTCTCAATTTTTATCGGCTTTATTTGTCTTCTTCTTTTTACGAAAGAAAAGCATTGAGATTCGGTTGGAGCTTTGTACAATAAAAGATCTTTATCGTGTGAAAGATATTCTATCCTTAGGCTTATCTGGCTTTATCATGCAATTAACCAATGGTCTAGTCCAAGTGAGCTGTAATAGTGTCTTATCGCAATATGGAGGAGATCTCTATATTTCCATCATGACCATTGTTTCTAGTGTGCGTCAAATGCTTGAAATTCCAATTTGGGCTTTAACAGATGGGGCAAGCTCAATTATCTCCTATAATTATGGCGCAGCGCAAAATAAACGTGTAAAGAAAGCCTTTCAGGTGATGTTTATCATGACCTTGGTTTATGCTGGCTTGGTTTGTCTTGCGATTGAAAGCGTACCAGCATTCTTTATTTCCATTTTTTCCAATGATGCCCAAATTTTATCCAAAGGTATCTCTGCTTTACATTTGTATTTCTTTGCCTTTATCTTTATGGTCTTTCAATATTGTGGACAAACAATGTTTAAAGCATTGAATAAAAGAGGCTATGCTATCTTTTTCTCTTTATTAAGAAAAGCAATCATTGTCATCCCTTTAACCTATTTGTTGCCTTCACTTTTTCATTTTGGAAGTAATGGCGTCTTTATGGCTGAACCCATTTCAAATATTGTAGGTGGTACTTTATGTATTTTGACGATGTTTATGACGGTATGGAAAGAGCTGGTATAAGGATTATTTATACAAATGATAAAAGATAGCTATTTTAAGAATTTTAAATCTTGAGTAAAATAAACATAGGTGAAATTTGGAGGTTAATATGGCTTGTTTTTTAGTACCTGTTACGGAAGCATTGGTAACAACTACAATTGAAAAAAAATTAAATAAAAAAGAAGAATTTAAACCCATCGTAAAAAAATTACATACTTTAAATACGATGTTATGGGGTGGAAGTGCATTATTAGCTCTTGAACATGTTTGGCATGGTGAAATCGTTCCATGGTATCCATTCTTAAGTGCGATGAATAATTCAAAGGATGCAGCCGCTATGTTTAATGAAATGAAAACGGTAGGTGTATCAATGGCTCTTTTCGTAACTGGAGTATGGCTTGTCTATCTTGGGGCTTCTAGTCTTTATCATCGTCGAAAGGTACAAGAAGCATGACCATTCTTTTAGTAGGAATAGCGGCTATATTGGTATCCTTTTATGCTAAATCGAATTCAAGTGCGAAAACCTTGGCATTGATTTTATGGGGAGCAACCATCATGTGGTCAGCGGATGTTCTCTTTGGATTTGGTGAAGAAGGGACGGCTTATTTCCAAGCAACGCTTTCCAATTGGAAGGATGATAGCTTACTTGGAATTTGTGCAATTCTTTTAGGCGTTGGAATTTGGCTTATTACGAAAAAGATGAAGGCGAGTGTGCAGTAAACACTCGTTTTTTTATGATATAATTTCTAAGAAATGAGGAAAAACTATGAGTGAATATCGAATTGAACATGACTCTATGGGTGAAATGAAGGTACCTGCCGATAAGTATTGGGGTGCTCAAACACAACGGAGTTATCAAAATTTTAAAATTGGACAAGAAAAAATGCCCAAAGGAATTGTGGATGCGTTTGCGATTTTAAAAAAAGGGGCAGCGATTGCCAATGCACATTTGGGTAAATTAGATCAAGAAAGATGTGCATATATTGAACAGGTCTGCGATGAAATTTTAGATGGAAAGCTTTATGAGCATTTTCCTTTAGCCGTTTGGCAAACAGGAAGTGGAACGCAATCCAATATGAATGTGAATGAAGTCATCGCAAATCGTGGAAATGAGATGGCTGGCAAGGTTTGTTTACATCCGAATGACACAATCAATATGTCACAATCCAGTAACGATACCTTTCCAACGGCTTTGCATATTGCGGCTGTCTATGCGATTGAAGATCAATTGTTTCCAGCTATGGATCATATGATCGAAGTATTTAATCAATTAGAAAAAGAAAATCAAGGCATTATTAAGAGTGGACGTACCCATCTTCAGGATGCGGTTCCGATTGGCTTTTGGCAAGAAATCAGTGGATGGAAAGCCATGGTTATAAAAAGTAAAGAGTATTTAGAAAGATCTTTACCAAGCATTCATGAATTAGCCTTAGGTGGTACGGCTGTTGGAACTGGATTAAATGCACCAAAAGGCTTTGATGTGGAAGTCGCAAAGGTGATTTCCGATTTAACCAATAAGCAATTTATTACCGAAGAAAATAAATTTCATGCCCTTGCCGCAAAGGATGCCATTACCTTTGTGCATGGTGGTTTAAAGGCTTTGGCAGCTGATTTAATGAAGATTGCCAATGATGTGCGTTGGATGGCCAGTGGCCCTCGTGTAGGATTGGGTGAAATCTCCATTCCTGCCAATGAGCCAGGAAGCTCGATTATGCCAGGAAAGGTCAATCCAACCCAATGTGAAGCTTTGACGATGGTTGCGGTTCAGGTCATGGGAAATGATACAACGATTGGTATTTCAGCGAGCCAAGGAAATTTTGAACTAAATGTCTTTATGCCAGTGATTGCCTATAACTTTTTACAATCCTGTCAGTTGTTGACCGATGCCATTGAATCCTTTACGGATCATTGTTTACAAGGTCTAAAGGCTAATAAGGAAAAAATGGATTACAACGTGAATCATTCCTTGATGTTGGTAACGGCTTTAAATCCAATTATAGGCTATGAAAAGGCAGCACAGACTTCAAATTTAGCCTTTAAAGAAAACAAATCATTAAAAGAAGCGGTTGTACAATTAGGCTATATGACCGAAGAAGAATTTGATCAAGCGATTCAACCGGAAAAGATGGTATAGGGAGGGTTTATGGATTACGCAAAAGAAGCATTGAGATTACATAAAGAATGGAATGGAAAATTAGAAACCGTTCCTAAAATGAAAATTGAAACAAGAGATGATTTATCTTTAGCTTATACACCAGGCGTTGCGGCGCCTTGTCTTGAAATCAAAGAAAATCCGGAAGATAGCTATGTGTATACCGGAAGAGGACATACGGTTGCCGTCATCAGTGATGGAAGTGCCATTCTAGGCTTAGGAAATATTGGTCCAGAAGCAGGAATGCCTGTTATGGAAGGAAAATGTGTTTTATTTAAAGCCTTAGGTGATGTGGATGCCATTCCATTGTGTTTAAATACCCAAGATACCGATGAGCTCGTTCAGATTATTTCTAGTTTAGAGCCTAGCTTTGGGGGAATTAATCTAGAAGATATTGCCGCTCCACGTTGTTTTGAGGTAGAAAAAAGACTACAAGAAAAAATGAACATACCTGTTTTTCATGATGATCAACATGGAACAGCTATTGTCGTCAGTGCCGCTTTAGTGAATGCCCTAAAATTAGTCGGAAAAGAAAATCCAACGATTGTAATCAATGGTGCAGGAAGTGCTGGAGTTGCGATTGCAACCTTGATTTTAAAAATCGGATTAGGAAATGTTATTTTAGTGGATAGACAAGGCATCCTACAAGCCGATATGGATTTAACCAGTGGACAAAGAAGCTTAATTGATCAATTAAATAAAGAAAACGTACAAGGAAGCTTAGCGGATGCATTAGTTGGAGCCGATGTATTCATTGGTGTTAGTGCTGGACACATTGTTTCTAAAGAAATGATTGCTTCCATGAATGAAAAAGCGATTGTTTTCCCAATGGCCAATCCAATTCCCGAAATTGAACCCGATCAAGCCAAAGAAGCAGGGGCTTATATTGTCGGAACTGGACGAAGTGATCATCCAAATCAGATCAACAATGTATTGGCCTTCCCTGGTATCTTTAAGGGGGCTTTAAAAGCAGGCGCTACTTGCATTAATGATGCAATGAAGGAAGCAGCCGTTTATGCAATCAGCTCGATGATTACTGATGATATTTTAGATGCGGAACATATTATTGTGTCGGCCTTAGATCCAAATGTTGCCGATGTGGTTGCCGAAGCGGTTGCCAAAGCAGCAGTAAAAACCGGTGTCACAAGAAAATAAAGATTGTTTGTTAATAGAATAGGAAGTGATTTTCACTTCCTATTTGCTCATTCTATTGTGTTATTTCTCTATAGTGAAGTTCGATAAAGACTCTTTCAAGCTCATTGATATTTATTAGGTGAACTTTTTCTCTTGTTACAAAGCAATATTTTTCTTCAAAAAGTGTGTATGTGATTTTCTTATTTATATGGTGTAAAGTTTCTAATGATTTTATGAATATTTTGAGTTCATTCATATAATTAAAGTAGAAAGACAAAATATGGATTTGATGGAATAGTTGGGAGGACAATATGATTGTATATAAACCCGCAAAAACGATAGAGGAGCAAATTGAATATTTAAAAGAAAATAAAAGAATCCGCTTTAATATTATTAATGAAAAGGATGCAAAAGAAATATTATTTAGATATAACTATATAAATATCATTTCCCCATATAAGCATCGATTTGCAAAATTAGATAAGAAAAAAGAAGTGATTAAAGAAAATGGAAATCATGTATACGAAAGAGAAGTTGAATTTAGTGAATACTATGAATTGTATAATAGTGAACGAAAAAAATATCCTATTATATCGAAAAACATTATTTCGTTTGAAACCATATTTAAATCGATTTTTTCATATCGAGTTTTAACTACCTATACATTTGAAGAAGAAAATGATATTTATCAATTTTTAGCTTTGATTAGATTAAGGATTCCTAAAAATCAGAAGTATAGTTTGAAACGTATTGAACATATGAATAATCAAATCAAGAAAATGGAGATGAATGTTTCTAAATATCATGATATATATTGTTTCTTTGATAGAATGTCGTTAGGTCAAATATTAACTATTTTCTGTGGTTTAGATTATAAGGAGCAAGATTTAATCTTCAAAGATTGTAAAAAAGAAGGTATAGATTTTGGAGTTGATAAAACACCTGATTTTATTGTGAAAATGTTCACTTTGATTGCAGTTCGTAATTGTGTAATGCATTGTAATAGTCTAGAAATATTAATTCGTTTCTATAATCCAAAAACAAAAGCGTTACGAGATAGTACGAACAAGAAAAGGTTTGTTTCAATGATTAATTATCTTAGTAAAGAAAAAGGCTATACCAATTTGGTATAGCCTTTCTTCCGACCCTAGGTCAATTTATATTTGAATTTTAAGTGAAATTTAGCTATTTGTCAATCGAAGTCTGAATCTTGAAGAAAATATATAGCTAAAGAAATTCATCAAGTGTATCGAAGACTCTTTTTTGTCTAGTGATTATAATTCTAAAATGAATTGAATAACGGTATACGTAAATAGATTAATTAAATAAAATAAACAATTATCATAAAACGATAATTTTAAATTGACTTTCATCTATCCCTATGATATAAAAATATTAACAAGAACATCTAAAAAATCCTTTTATAGGGATAGAAAGAGAGGACAATCTTATGATTGAAAACGTACATGACTATTTTGAAGAAGTTAGAGAAAAGCATCAAAAATTAAGAAGATTGGCAAAAGAAAGACATTTAAAATATTTAGAAGAAAAGAGCGCATATTCCATTGCGTATGAAGAATTAGTAGAAGCAGAAGAAAATTATCAAGAAGCTTTAATAAATTTAAAGGATGTGGAAGATATTTATCATGAAGCTGAACAAAGAATTATCATTAAGCGACAAGAATTAGAAAATCTAGAAGCGAAAGGAAGAGGCTCACGTGAAGATATTGCACAAGTGGTTTGCCAAATTCGTCGTTTACATCATGAAATTGATCAATTAGAATATGAAGCTTTCTTGAAACAAAACTTGATTGGATTTAAACGTGCTGAATTAAATATGGCAGAAGCGATGAAAAATGAAAAAAAGCTTGCACTGAATAAAATTGAAGAAGGTTTAAAGCATCGAAGAAAAGATAAAATTCAAAAACGAGTAGAAAAGCTACAGAATGTAAATTTTCTCAATACAGGAATGTTAAACAACGCATAGGACTCTTAGGAGTCCTTTTTGTTGTTTATTCTCTTAAAAGATAGGTATAATAAAAGGTATGAAAATAACAGAAAAATTAATGAAGCCAATTAGCGAAGTCAATTATCTTCGAGCTGAAAATGTAGAACGATATCGAGTTATTATTCGTTACTTTTTTGAGCAATATGAAAAAATAAATTATTGGTTATATAAAGAAGATGTCTATGAGGCTCTCCAACAAACCCATCAATTTCCAGATTATACGATTGAAATGTGTCAATCGGATTTACAGGCCTTAATGGAATGGAAGAATTTAATTGCGATGCAAGATAGTTCAAAGGTAAGCACCATTGAAGAATTTCGTAATCGTAAATTTCGTTATCAATTAAGTGAATATACAATTGAAATTGAACGAATGACGCTTCGTCTAGAAAATATTGAAGTGGAGGGAGCTTCACTCGAGCCAACTCTATTAGAACGTATTCATGCATTGATTCTTCAAATTCCAAGCTTGTATGAAGAAAGTGATGAAAAGGTCAATCTTTGGTGGACAGATTTAAATGAGAATTTTATTCGATTGAATCGAAACTACCAAGATTATCTACGGACCTTGAATAGTTCAAAAGCCGAAGAAATGATGAAAACGCAATCCTTTTTAATCTATAAAGAGAAGATCATCATGTATTTAAGAAACTTTGTGAAGGGATTACAAGAACAAGCAATGATCCTTGAAGATTACATCAAGGATATTCCTTTAGAGAAGATTGAAGGGATTCTAAAAAAGGCCGTGGCATATGAAATGACCATTCCTCGTTTGGATGTACAAATTAAAGAAGATGAAATCTATGATTTATGGCTTGGACGTTGGAAGAGCATTTATGATTGGTTTGTTGGAAGTGATGGGCAAAGTGAAGTAAATCGAATGTCTGATATCACCAATGAAATGATTCGAAAAATCACAAGATATGCCCAACAAATTGGTGAAATGCAAAATCAAGGAGCCAATAAAATTGAAGAGTATCGTCACATAGCTTCTTTATTTAAACAATGCCAGGCCTTAAGCGATGCCCACAAATTAAGTGCTGTTCTTTTTGGGGTTGATCATCCGATTCATTTGAAGGAATGTAAGCCTAGAGAAAGTGATTGGATTGATGGTGGCGTATATGAAGAAGAGCCAACAACACTTTCTTTAGAAGCGCGAACACGCATTGCGACAAAGAAAACCAAAAGAAAAGCAGCCATGGATTATAATTTTGAAATTGAACAACAACGTCTTGAAATTCTAGAAAAGCAGCGTCTTCAAACAGAAAAGCTGCAGTCCTATATTAAAGATGGTGTAGTCGATTTTTCGAAAATAGAAATGTTGGATGCACAATCTCGAAAGATTTTATTTTCTTGGTTATCAAAAGGCTTATCAAATGAAAAAAGATGTTCAAAAACCGATGCAGGGCAAGTCTTTGAAATTGAAACAACGAATTTAGAAACCATTCAGGTTCCCTGTGAAGATGGTGTGATTACGATGCCAAGCTTTCGTATTCGTTTTAAAGGAGAGTAGCTATGAGTGCTTTTGAAGAGTTATTAAATCGCAAATGGATTTTACGTAGTGAAGATCCAGAGCTCTATTTGAAAGTTAAGGATTCCATTAAAGAGGTCCGAAAGATCTTTCAAGAGAAATTTGGCTACATGTTGATTTTAACGCCCTATTTAATCAAATTGGAAAAAATACCTGGTTTTGTCGAAGAATGGATGGGAATTCAAGAATTTCAATCAATTGAAGAGTATCAAATGTATTGTTATATATTGATGTTTTTAGAGGATAAAGAAAGAGAGGAGCAATTTGTTCTTTCTTCCTTAACGGAATTCATTCAAATGCAATTTGGCAATGAAGAAATTGATTGGACCAAGCACTTAACCAGAAGGCGTTTGGTTCGTGTTCTTCAATATTGTATGTCTATTCATATTATAGAATGTACAGATGGAAATGAAGATCAATTTGCCAAAGATGAAAATACCGAAGTTCTTTATGAAAATACGGGCTATTCCCGTTATATTTTACGAAGCTTTTCTCGAGATATCATGGAGTATGATTCACAGGAAAGCATTGAAAAAGGGGAATGGTATGCCATGGAAGAAGACCGTGGTATTGTAAGAAGACAGCGTGTTTATCGAAGACTTCTACTTTCCTGTGGAGTCTATCGAAAGGATGAAAATGACGAGGATTTTGTCTACATTCGGCATTATCGAAATCAAATCGAAAAGGATTTTCAAAGCTATTGCTCTTGTGAATTGCAGGTCTATAAGTCGAGTGCTTATATTAATTTGTTTGAAGATTGTTCTTTGAAGCATATTTTTCCTTCGAATAATGCTCTTTCGGATTTGATTTTAGTCTTTATGTATCAGATAACAAAAAAGATAAAAAATAAGCAGTGCTCTATTTCTTTACAAGAGGTTGCTCAAATTGATGATCAACAATGTAATCGATGGATGAAACGTTGGTTTAAGGAATGTTTGCCCTTTTTACCTAAGAAATATCAAGAGCTTGATCTTGATGTTCTTTGTGATGAAGTGAAGGCAACCATGTTAAGAAATGGCTTTATTGCACAAGAAGAAAACCAAATTCAAATTTTCCCAATCTGTGGAAAAATTGGTGGATTTTATGATTTGGAGGTGAAGTAATTGTTGACAAGTAAATGGCATATGAATCGCATGGGCCTAGTTGATTTTTGGTATTACACAAATGAAGTGTTTTCCTTTAAGGATGGCCATCTTTTATTAAGAGGAAGCAATGGAAGTGGAAAATCTGTGACCATGCAAAGTTTTATTCCTTTATTGCTAGATGGAAATAAGAATAGTGAACGATTGGATGCTTTTGGAACCAAGGCTCGTAAGATGGAATCCTATCTGATTGATGAAGAATCGGATCGAAATGATCGCATTGCCTATCTTTATTTAGAATTTAAAAGAGAAGATTCTGATATCTATAAAACTGTTGGAATTGGTATGCGTGCTCGTAAAAACAAGGCCATGCAGACCTGGTATTTTGTGATTGAAGACAATCGAAGAATCAATCAAGATATTCAATTGATGGATCATAATCATCTTGCCATCACCAAACAAATGTTGAAAAACCAAATTGGCGATCAATTGATTGAAACACAAAGAGAATATATGCAACGGGTCAATAAAGCCCTCTTCCAATTTCCTTCCATGGATGATTATAAGGAAGCCATCAATCTTTTAGTACAGGTCAGGACACCAAAGCTATCCAATTCTTTAAAGCCTTCTATGATCAATCGCTTGTTATCCAATTCCTTACAGCCATTAAGTGAAGAGGATTTGCGTCCGTTGACCGAAGCCTTATCCAATATGGATGAAATTCAAAATCAATTGGAAATTATGAAGAAAAGCCTACAGGCAGCAATCAGCATCAAAGGCATTTACCAACAATATAATTTTGCGTCCTTATCGAAAAAATTACAGGCCTATCGAAAAGAGGAAAATCAATACCAAGAAATTGAAGAAAAGATCAAACAATTAAAAAAATCAAAAGAGCAAGCCTCTAGACAAATTGAAAAGATCTTAAATGAAACTGAAGCTCTAAAAAGTGAAAAAAAGCTTGTAGAAGATGAATTGAGTGATTTGACACAAAGTGATTTATTGCAGGTGGCCAAGGATGTTCAACGCTATAAGGCAGATTTAGAACAAGAAAAAAAACACCTTCAAAATAAAGTGCAACAAGAGAAGAATAAAGATAATCTTTGTATAGATACAAAAATCAAGGTCAAAGAACAAGAGGAAAAAAGAGATGCATGTCAGGATGAAATTCATCAATTGTTTAAAGAATTGGATGAATTGAATGAAAATCTACAATTTGATGAGCACATTTTATTAAAAAATGAATTCTTAACAAAGATGGATCAAGACTATGATTTTAGCTATACGCTAAATAAGATTTCTACTGAATTAAAAGAGCTTGAAAAGGGCATTTCTCTTTTTAGAGAAATGGACCAGCAAAAGGACTTATTGGCTCATATTCAAAATGATGCTTCAAAGGAAGAAGCCTTGTTAGAAGAGATTGAAAAAGAAATTGAACAATATGAGCAACAATTTGCTGCCTTGCAAGAAGAATACCAAGAAAAGTTCTATTTATGGGAAAAGGGAAATCATCAATTAAAGCTCAATGCAGTGATGATGAAAGAAATTCAAGGGGTTCTATCCAATTATTTAGAGGATAGTGCCTATTCCATCATCGAACAAATTATCCATAAACAATATGTTTGGCATGAGAGTCAAATCATTGAACAGATGTCCCATCACAAGACAAAATATAAAGAAGTAAGTGAAAAGATTCAGGATGTAGAAAGTCAATTGGCCTATTGGAAAGATTTAAAGGAACCAATCTTTGAATTAAGTGAGGGACAGGCCAAGACAAGAAAATTCTTAAAGGACAAGGGCATTCATGCGCAACCCCTTTATCAATTCTTAGATTTTGATACCGCACTTTCTTTTGAAAAAAGAAATGTGATTGAAGAACAATTTAAACAATTGGGCTTATTAAATGCACTTCTCGTTGAAAAGAAGGATCAAGAGACTTTAAAGAGCTTGTCTGAGGATATGGAAGAAAAGTTCTTATTCACTGAGAAAAAGCTTTCTGATTTAAAGGTTTATTTCATTGACGATTCCTTCAATCTAAATGAGATGAGCCAAGCCTTTGGATTTGAAAAGACGACCATTGAACTTTTTGAAAAGGGATATCAAAATGGATGGATAACAGCTAAGGTCAATCAGTTGGCAAAGGCAACCTTTATTGGTGAAAAAGCACGACAAGCCTATCGTAAAAAGAAAATTGAGGATTTTGAAAAACAATTAAATGAACTCCAAGCGGAAAAACAAGCTATTCAACAAGAAATTTCTGATTTAAAGGCAAAGCTAAGTCAATTAGAAAAAGAAGCGACTTCTTATCCAGGACAACGTGATTTAGAGGTGGCAAAGCAGGATCTAGAAAAAGCGGAATTAAAACAGAAGCAGCATATGGATGCATTGGCTCAACATAAAAAGCGAATGAAGACCTACCAAGAAAAGCTATTTGTTTTGAAAAAAGAGATTACCGCTATTTCTGATCGTTTAGAGATTCAAAATACAAAGGAATATTTCTACCTAAGAAAAGAGACCTTTACTCAATATCGTTTGATTTTATTGGAGTTAGATAAGAAGCATATGAAATATCGAACCAACTTAGAGCTTCTACAGACCTTTCAATCAAAATATGAGGATTTAATTGATGATTTAGATTCCATTCGTTATGAATTGAAAAAATGTGAACTTCAGGTTGAGCAATACCAAAAAATGATTGCGCAAAAAGAAGCCTTATTAAATGAAAAGGGCTATGCCGATATCAAAGAACGATTAAATACCTTATCGAAGCGTTTAAATGAGATTCCTGATCTTTTATTTGATTTATCAAAGCGACAAGGACAACAAGAAAGCATTCAAGCACGGTGTCGTAAAGAAATCGAAGAAAGAGAAGCTCAAGCCGAAAATCAAGCTGTCTTTGTTCAAAGACAAAAGGAAATCTTTGATCAGGAGCTTCGATTAGGCTATGTCACAAAAGAAGCAATGGATTTGAAGGAACTAGAAACGCTCATTCATCGAAGCTATCCAAATTTAAAATCAAAGGAGAGCTTAGGCAATGATTTTCAAACCTCCTTTTATACCAATCGTGGGTATTTGCAGGAATATGGCATTCATTTTGTGACACTTTTTGATAGCGAACAAGAAGGAATTTCACGATTGGATTTAAAAGCAAGATATAAGGGAAAACAAATTCCTTATATGGAATTGATTGATCATCTTGAAGAGGATATTGCCCAACAAAATCTTCTTTTAGATAATCAGGATCGAATCTTAATCGAAGACATCTTAGTTAATACGATTTCAAGAAAGATTCGTGCGCACATTCGTTCAAGTAAGCGTTGGATTGAAACGATGAATCGATATATGAAATCGATGAATACGAGCAGTAGCTTAAAATTAAGTCTACAATGGAAATCGAAAAAAGCAGAAAATGACGATGAATTGAGCTCTGAAAACCTCGTCAAATTGCTTGAAAAGGATTTAAAGCTATTAAAAGAAAGCGATTTTGACTTGTTGTCGAAGCATTTTCGATCCAAGATTCATTCTGCACGTACAATGGCAGAGGACCCCAATCATACCCAAAGCTTTCATCAAATTATGAGAGATTTATTAGACTATCGAACATGGTTTGATTTTACGATTTTATTTGAAAAGACCAACGAAAAGAAAAAAGAATTAACCGATCGTCGTTTCTTTGTCTTTAGTGGTGGGGAAAAGGCTATGTCAATGTATATTCCTTTGTTCTCGGCTGTAGCGGCTAAATTCTCTTATGCCAATGAAGATGCACCTTTATTGATTGCCTTAGATGAAGCCTTTGCCGGTGTGGATGAAAACAATATTGATATGATGTTTGGATTGATTAAGAACTTTGGCTTTGATTATATTATGAATTCGCAGGTTCTATGGGGTGATTATCCAAATGTTCCATCATTGGCTATTTATGAATTGTATCGTCCAAACAATGCACATTATATTACGGTGATTCGTTATGAATGGAATGGAAAAACAAAACGATTGTTGGGCTAATCAAGAGCTTTGTAGGTACTTAAAGGAGCGTCACTTTCATCAGTTTATGGACTTATGGAAGCAACAATATATTAAATATGGAACCTGTAAGGGCTCAATCCTTTTACCGATAAATACGCAAAATCAAAGTGATATAGAGAATTTGATGGGAGAAGATTATTTTGGTAAAAAGGAAGTTAAAATCACCTATACAAAGCTAAAAAAAGCACTTAGAGAAACCCGTTATGCAGAATGTGACTTTAATGACGTATTGATGCTCTATTTTGGCTCTTCTATTGCGACAAAAAAGGATATAAAGGATAAAAAAGAAAAAGAAATTCACACCTTTTTTGATACTTTAATGAAACTGGAAGGGAAGTCCGCTGATTGGATTCAAAGTGTTTACTACCATCGAGAAGGGCCATATATTCGCTTTATTCAAGAGATGCAGACGGACAAAAATAGATGCTTAAAACAATTATCGGAAGTGATGCAAGCCTTAAATGCCTTACCCGTATGGGAAAAGAAAAAAATGAACTTATCTGTTTTTGCCAGTACCTATACGAAAAATCCACATGCCTTTGATAAGGGAAGCTTTTATCGTTATAGTCTTATTCAAGGAATTCTTTTCTTATTAGGAATAAAGAAAAGTGAGAATACCAGTTTAGAAGAAAATGAGATTTTATACCAGGCTGGCTTATATCAGGATGGAATTAGTAATTATTGTAGTATTGCTCGTTTAAAGGCCATTGATCAAAATGGACAAGTACATAAGGGATGGGCAGGCTTTTATGATTCATGGGAAGCTTTGAATGTCAACATGGATAATTTATTATCCATTCAAGGCATTGTTTCTTGTCAAAAGGTCTATATTGTAGAAAATCCATCCATTTTTCAGGCCTTATTAAAAGCAATGAAAGAAAAAAAGAAAACAACGATTTCTTTGATTTGTACCAATGGGCAATTGAATTATAGTGCTTATCTTCTATTGGATTTTATTCAGAAGGCAAAAATACCTATGTACTATAGTGGAGATATGGATCCGGAAGGTTTATTGATTGCCCAACGTTTAGTCAATCGATATCCGTCTTTACATCTATGGCATTATGACATTGATGACTATAAGACAGCTCTTTCAAATCAAAGAGCATCAGAAAAAAGAATGCAGATGTTAAAACAAATTAAACAGGAAGCTTTGTGCAAAGTGATTGAACAGATGCAAGACAGCAACAATCGCATTGCTTATCAAGAGAATATCTTAAAGCGATATCTTGATGATCTATGAAGTACAAATCGTCTAAAAAGACATTTAGGCTTATATTTGTTAAAATAGATTCGAGGTGTAAGTTTATGAATGAACTAGAATTTAATGAAGTTGAGCAAGTCGTTGAATTGGTCATGGATGACTATAATAAAAAACGTGAAATTGATGTCATGACCATGTTTCATCAACCCGATCAAGATAAGGTTGTTGACATTGTGAATAAATTATTAAGAATTTTCTTTCCAGGCTTTTATCGTGATGAGGTATATAAGATTTTTAATATGCGTCATACTCTAGCTGCCTTAGTTGAGGATGTGATGTTTAATCTGCAAAAACAGGTGGTGATTGCCTTACGAAATGATGCAAAATATGAGAATGCGAACGAAAATGAAGTGCGAAAGAAAGCTAAAGAAATTTCAATTGCTTTTATGAAACAAGTGCCTCGTATGCGCGCTTATATTGATACGGATTTGGATGCGATGTTTGATGGAGATCCAGCCGCAAACAGTAAGAATGAAATCGTTTTATGCTATCCAGGCTTATTGGCTTCAACGATTCACCGAATTGCCCATGTTTTATGGGAATTGGATGTTCCTTTAATTCCTCGTATGATGACTGAATATGCCCATTCAAAAACAGGGATTGATATTCATCCAGGAGCAACGATTGGAAAATATTTCTTTATTGATCATGGAACCGGTATTGTCGTTGGTTCGACGACAACTATTGGAGACCATGTAAAATTATACCAAGGGGTAACCTTAGGCGCTTTATCTACAAGTGCTGGACAAAGCTTACATGGTGTAAAAAGACATCCGACCATTGAAGATCATGTAACGATTTATTCGGGTGCAAGTGTATTGGGTGGACAAACGGTGATTGGACATGGATCGGTTATTGGATCCAATGCCTTTGTGACTTCAAGCATTAATCCAGACAGCCGTGTAACTATTCAAAACCAAGAGCTACATATGAGTGATGGAACCATTGAAAAAGAAGATTTGAAACAAGACGAACATTGGATTGATTGAGGTTATTATGAGTGAGATTAAATACAATTGGGTAACAATAGGTGTTGGTGTCATTGGTAATCAATTGGCACAAGCCATGCAAGAGCTAGGTGGCAATTTATATGGTGTAGCCAATCGAACCAAAGAAAAAGCTGAGAAATTTGCTGAAAAATACCAAATCAAAAAAGTTTATGATTCGATTGATGATGTATTTGAAGATGAGAATGTTGATGTGATTTATATTTCAACACCGCACAATACACATATTCAATATTTAAGAAAAGCATTAAAAGCGAAAAAACATGTCTTATGTGAAAAATCAATCACTTTAAATAGTGATGAATTAGAAGAAGCTATTCAATTAGCAGAAGAAAATCATGTTGTGCTTGCTGAAGCTATGACGATTTTCCATATGCCTATTTATCGTAAATTAAATGAAGTGAAAAAAGAATTAGGTCCTTTACGTTTAATTCAAATGAATTTTGGAAGCTATAAGGATTATGATATGTCCAATCGCTTCTTTAATAAAAAGCTAGCCGGAGGAGCCATGCTTGATATTGGTGTTTATGCTCTATCCTTTGTGCGTTGGTTTATGACAAGCTGTCCGAATCAAGTACAAAGTCAGGTAAAGCTTGCACCAACTGGTGTGGATGAGCAAGCCAGTCTTCTATTGAAAAACGATCAAGAAGAAATGGCAACGGTTTTATTATCGATGCATGCCAAACAACCAAAGCGTGCAACTATTGTTTTTGATCAAGGCTATATTACGATGTATGAATATCCACGAGGACAAAAAGCAATCATTACATATACGAGTGATGGACATGAAGAAGTGATTGAATGTGGAGATACATCCAAAGCCTTAAGCTATGAAGTATTGGATATGGAAAAAGCCATTGATGGTGACAATCAAATGCATCTTGATTTTACCAAGGATGTCATGAAAATCATGACGGATTGTCGAAAAGAATGGAACTTAGTTTATCCAGAAGAACAATAGATACAAAAATGCGTAATCGAACGATGTCCCTGCTTCAAGGCAGGGATATGTTTTTATAAAGAGAACAGTTTAGTAGGAAGTGATGACGGGATAAATTCCTAGTTTTGTCTAGGTTTACTCAAGGAGTGAGGATAGGATGTATGGATATTAATAAAACGATAAAGAACTATACAAAAATATATCGTAAGGTACTTATGAAGATGGAAATATCAGAAATTGATCTTGAAATTTCGGCATATGAGAAAAGGCTCAAAGAAATGTATGCTTCGGACAATTTCAAGATGCATAGTCAATATCCTTCAACAAACGCAATACGTGTGTATGCTGTAATTGCGATGTGCCTTGGGCTAAAAGATTTGAATTTCTCGGATTCTCAGATTATTGAGAGCATAAACAATGGCTTTGAAACAAGAAGAAATTTTTTTCGGAGATTGTTGCATGGCATAGATAGGCTTCCAAATGCCTATCAGCTTGTAAGGAAATGGAACTTATCCGATCATGACAAGCGAGAAAAAGATGGTAGTCTGATATATGATTATTTTCATGTTTCGGAAGGAAAGATTGAATATCGCATATCGAAATGTGTATACATTGAGATGTTTGAACGATATGGCATTCGAAGTCTATGTAAGATTTTCTGTATGACGGATACTATATCTTACGAAAATTTGCCTAAGCATGTGCAATTCATCCGGCATTCGGATTTGTCCGATGGTAATTGTTGTCATGATGAGATCGTAGATAAACGAAAAATAAAAGAGGAATAGAACTTGTCAAATGGACAGGTTCTTTTTTATTTTCAATAAAAGATATATGATTATCAAAATATATAAATAAGTTATCGAGAAAAGATAAAAATATATTGACGATAAAATTGGTTCATGATATAAATTTAATGTATAAAGATAAATAATTTAAAGGAAACGATAAAGAAAATGGAGGGGAGTTTAATGGATATTGAAAAACAGATTCTTGTTGGTCCGACAGATACGGATCCATACAATATCGTACATCATCCCGTCTATTTTAACTGGATGGAACAAGCGATTCTTCAATGGATTTTAGAGACCTATGGTTCGATGAATTCCATCTCTTATACCATTGAACAATTTCAATGTAAATTCATTTCAAGCGCAAAGCTATACGATGAATTAAGTTTGCGACTCCATCCTAAAAGAAAAGAGAATCGTATTTTGTTTCAAGGGAAGATAACGAATCAAAAAAATAATCAGCTCTTGGTAGAAGAAAGCTTTTTCGTACGAATTGAAGGTGAAAGCAATGAACAATAAACAATATATTTTAGTGGGTGCGGCTCTTTTTAATGGGAGTGAAACCCAAAGAATGGTTGAAATTGCGGATGAATTAAAGGATCGAGGTTATTCCATCGTATTTATTGGAACAGGAACCTATGATTCCTTATTAAAGGATAAAGACTACATTCGAGAGACGATTGCGTATGATTCGCAATGGTATACAAAAGAGAGAATTTCAAAAATGTTGGCAATGGATCGTTATGGAAGTGATTTTGCTAGCAAGGAAGAAATCCAGAAAATCGTTGAAGAAGAGATAAAACTCATAAAAAAATATAAGCCCGTTGTTATTTTGACAGGCTATCGTATGAGCTTAACGATTTCAGCTCGAATAGCTCAGGTTCCAATCGTTTGGTCCTTATCGGCTTCCATATCTAAGCTTCAACTAGAACAAGTTCTAAAACAGTCCAAAGAAGCCAATAAAAAGACGAAGCGTTCTTATCAAGAATTACGCTCTCTCTATGAAAATAAAATTGCCTGTGAGCGTGTATTAAGGGATTGTCAAACGACAAAGCGATGGAATGAAGTTTTAGAAAGCTCGGGATGTCAACCATTAAGCTGTGATTTAGATATGTATACAGGTGACTTAAATTTAATGTCGGATGCGAAGGAAATCTTTCCCGACTTAAAAGAAAACGATCATTTCAAATTTATTGGTCCGATTTTAAATAATCAATATATCGAAATGCCACAAATTGTAAAGGATGTCATGAATCAAAAAAATGGACGAAAGAAGGTTCTTATTTCTGTAGGAACTGCGGGAAATAAAGAACTTTTAAAGAAGATTTTACAAGCAAGTAAAAGCTTTGATTGTGATTTCTTTATTTCAATCTTTGATATGTTTACGACCGAAGAAATGAATGAGTACCCAGAAAATTATCACTTCTGTGAAAAGTTCCCATTGATTGAAATTGCGTCTATGTGTGATGTTGCCATCATTCAAGCTGGACAAGGAACCCTCTATGCAATGATTGCTGGTCAGTGTCCTATCGTTTCTATTCCAACGACCTTCGAACAAAGACAAAATATTGAAAATTTATTGAAGCATTCGAAATGTGGAGAAATGATTCCCTTCTATGATGCAACCGAACAAAAGATTGAAAAGGCGATGGCTTCACTCATTCAAACAAAGGATTATAAAGAAGAAATGGAACGAGTGAATCAAATGATTTCTAAACATTTAATAGATGGAAAAAGGACCCCACGAATTGCGGCAAATTATATTGAAGACTTTATAGCTTATAAAGGAAGTGCTTGGGATGAATAAAATACTATTAATCAATGGAAGCCCGAAAAGAAAACAAAGTACCACAATGAAATTAACCAGAGCTTTTCTAAAGGGCTTGAATAAACAAAATGCGTATGAAATTGAAGAGGTATGCTCTTATCAATTGGATATCAAGGATTGTCTAGGCTGCTTTCATTGTATGCAAGATGAAAAAGGAAGATGTGCACAAACGGATGATATGACAGAGCTTTTTCAAAAATATCTTCAGGCAGATCTTGTTATCTTTAGCTTTCCTCTCTATTTTTTTGGAATGCCAGCCAATGTAAAACGAATCATGGATCGCTTGCTTCCTTTATATGATGAAAAGGTCATTACAAAAGATGGGAAAACCACTCAACATGAAGAAAGATATGATCTTTCGAAACAAAGAATCCTGGTCTTTAGTACCGGTGCTTACTTCAATTATGAACAAAATTTTGATGCCTTAGATCAACAGCTTGATCTCATCTATGGCAAGCGATGTGATAAGATCTTCTGTCCGGGTGGACAATTATTAGAAACCCAATTTTTAGATTATCAAACGCAAAGCTATTTAAAGGCATTAGAAAAAGAAGGAGAAGCTTTTTCACAAACAAGAGGCTTAAGCCAAGAAATCCAGGAGCTATTTAAAAAGCCCTTTGTTTCAATCGATGAGTTCTTAGAATTTGGTGAAGTCTTTGTTACGAAGATCAAAGAGAACCAAAGCAAGGAAGACTATGAAAAATCTAAGCTCCATACCTTTTTTAAAGGCTTATCGCTTACCTATGATTCAAATAAATTGATGGTTGATCAAGCAGTTATGGAAATTGAATTGGTTGATTATCCTTACTCTTGTCAACTACATATGAATAAAGAAAAGTGTGAACTGATTGAAAAGAAAGAAGATTTTCTTCCCTATTCTTTAAAGGTAAGAAGTAAATATTCCTTCTTTTCATCCAATCCATCCTTAACCAGCGAAACAAAAGCGCGAAGTAGAGGAGCAGACTTTAATACATTTATTCAATTAATCAATAAATATACAAAAAAAGGAATACAAAAAGAAATGAAATTTAGCTAAGAAAGAAGGAAATACCATGTTAGAAGAGTTTAAAGTGAAAACACCTTTGGTGCAATTAGAAAGTCAAAAAGAAAATGATGTTTATATCAAATTAGAAGGAAACAACCTCTATGGAAGTGCCAAGGATCGTTGTGCAATGTATGTTTTAAGTCAATTGTTAGAAAAGAAAATCATTGATCAGAACACAAAAATCATTGAGAGCTCTTCAGGAAATATGGGAGTAGCCCTTGCTGCCATTGGTGCTCGCCTTCACTTGGATGTGACCATTGTGATTGATCCCTCCATTTCTCATTTAAATGAATTTTTAATTAAAGGCTATGGAGCCAATACCATTAAAGTCAGTGAAGCGGATGAAAATGGAAGCTATTTAAAGAAACGTTTAGAGGTCGTAAAGGAGTACATACAAAGTCATGAAAATGCCTATTGGATCAATCAATATGAAAACCCTTTGGTTGCAGAAGCCTATAAAGAGACTGTTGGAAAAGAAATTTTAAGCCAAAGACCAGATATTGATTATTTGTTTATTGCGGTATCCAGTGGTGGAACAGTCGCTGGTATTTCAGCGGCAATGCATGAATACAATAAAGATATAAAGGTGGTTGCGGTTGATGTTGAAGGATCGAAAATCTTTAATCCAGAAACAAAAAAAGTGAAGCATTTTACCGGTATTGGTTCAAGCATTCGAACAGATAATTTCCTTCGTGCATCCATAGATGATAAGATTATTGTGAGTGAAAGCGATTCCACCAAAGCTTTATTTAAAATGATGCGAAAAGAACAGCTGTTTCTAGGTGGAAGCTCAGGATGTGTCATGACCGGAGTTGAACAATATATTAAAAAACATGATTTAAAAAATAAAAAAATCGTTCTTGTTTCCCATGATCGAGGCGATCGATATTTTGGAAACTTATACAGTAAACATTTAGAATATATGAATTTATAGAAGAGGATCATAAAATGGAAAATCAATTACTTGTCATAACAGCCAATCAAGTCAATCAAGAATTGGAAGGTCAGGAATCAAAAATCATTGAAATTGTAAAGAAAACTTATTTAGCCCATCATGAAGGAAAGAGTGCTTTGCCTCAATCTATCTTTCTACGCTTTCCCAATGATGATCGAAATCGAATCATTGGCTTACCTGCTTATTTAGGTGGAGATATGAATGTGGCCGGAATGAAATGGATTTCTTCCTTTCCAGGGAATATTGAACACAATATGGAAAGAGCTTCTGCGGCCATCTTCTTAAACGAAATGACAACAGGAAGAGTACAAGCCGTATTGGAAGGTTCTATCATTAGTGCCAAAAGAACAGCAGCCAGTGCAGCCTTAGCTGCAAAATACCTTCATGGAAACAAAGAAGAAAGCAACATCGGTTTCATTGGTTGTGGACGAATCAATAAAGAAATTCTTCAATTTGTAAAGAATGAATTTCCAAGTATTCACAAGGTTTATTTGTATGACTTATCGATGGATCGAATGAATCAATTTATGTCATGGCATAAAGAATCCAGCTATGAATTTATTCCATGTAAAGATATTGAAGAATTGTTTCAATATACAAAGCTAGTCTCTTTTGCGACAACAGCTGGAATTCCTTATCTAGATCATATTGACACCTTGACCAGTGATCATACCATTCTTGGTATTTCACTTAGAGATTTGGGTGTACCAATCATTGAACAAGCACACAATATCGTTGATGATTTTGACCATGTATGTCGAGAAAGAACATCGATACACTTAAGCTATCAAGCGCTAAAATCCAGTGATTTTGTGGCTGGATCGATTGCGGAAGTCGTCAAGGGAACGATTCCAGCACGTGATGAAAAAAAGGCAAGTATTTATAGCCCATTTGGATTAGGTGTTTTAGATTTAGCACTTTCAAATTATGTGTATCAACAAGCCAAACAAAAGAATACAGGAACGATTGTTGATCAATTTTTACCTCAGTGAAAGGAGCAATACCATGAATGAAGTAATTAAAGTTTCTTCCTTGAAGAAATCATTTGGAAAAGTAAAAGCGGTAAAAGGAATTGATTTTATAGTCAAAGAAGGTTCCTTATTTGCATTTTTAGGACCAAACGGGGCAGGGAAATCAACAACCATTGATATCCTTTGTACCTTAAGTCTATATGATGAAGGAAAGGTTCAAATTGCCGGATACGACCTAGAGTCCGAATCCGATAAGATACGCGAAAGCATTGGCGTTGTCTTTCAGGATAATTTGATGGATAAGAAGCTGACTGTAAAAGAAAATCTCATGATTCGTTCAGGCTTTTATTATCGAAGCAAGGCCCAACGTAAAAAAGCGGTTGAAAATGCAGCACAATATGCTGAGGTTGAAGGTTTTATTGATCGTGAATATGGCACCTTATCAGGAGGTCAAAGACGAAGAGTCGATATCGCTCGTGCACTATTAAATACACCGAAAATCCTCTTCTTGGATGAACCAACTACGGGTTTAGATCCACAAACACGAAAGCATATCTGGGAAACGGTAGAGCGTCTTCAAAAAGAAAATAATATGACAATCTTTTTAACTACGCACTACATGGAAGAAGCAGCCAAAGCCGATTATGTCGTAGTGATGGATGGAGGCTTAATTGTAGCGCAAGGAACACCTTATGAATTAAAAGAAAAGTATAGCTTTGAGCATATTAAAATGAAAATCAAAAAGGACTATGAAAAAGAAATTCAAGCCTATTTAGATCAGAAAAAGCTGGAATGGAAAGCTTTATCCGATTTTATTGATGTAAGAATTAAATCAACCATTGAAGCACTCGATATCTTAGCACCCATCAAAGATCAAATTGAAAGCTTTGAAGTCTTATATGGAACAATGGATGATGTATTCCTCAACATCACTGGAAAGGAGTTAAGAGAATGATTCAGATGACAAAACGTGGATTAAAAATCTTCTTTAAGGATAAAGGAGCGGTCTTCTTTTCTTTGTTAGGGGTCATTATTATCTTTGGATTGTTTATCTTCTTTATTGGAGATTCCATCACAAAGGGATTAGATTCACATATTAAATATAAAAACTATATTATGAACTCATGGGTTGTTGCAGGCATGCTGGCTTCTTCGGCAATCACAACAAGTATGGGAGCCTATGCGGTGATGGTCAGTGATCGAGAACATAAATGCATAAAAGATTTTTACTCCTCTCCACTCAAGCGAAGAAGTGTTGTAGCTGGTTATATGTGTACAGGTTTAATTATCAGTATCGTGATGTCCATTATTACCTTTATCTTTGGAGAAGCTTATATTGTTGCCAAAGGTGGAGAATTGGTCAGCTTTGTCATTGCTTGTAAAATACTCGGTGTCATTTTATTGTCAGCTTTTGCTTCCAGTGCAATGGTCTGCTTTATTATTTCCTTTGTTAAAACAAGTAATACCTATACAACCATTAGTATTATTCTTGGTACCTTGATTGGTTTCTTAATTGGAGCTTACATCTGTATTGGAAGTCTTCCAAATGGTGTACAATGGGTCGTTAAATGCTTCCCATGCTCCCATGCAGCTGCTTTATTCCGACAATTATTGATGGCAGATGGCATGCATAAGGGCTTTGAAAATCTACCTGTTGGTGTTTTAAAGGGCTTTAAGGAGCATGTTGGTGTTACCTTTGTGTATGGCGATTGGCATCCAAAGGCTTGGTTTCATATTCTGGTCTTGTTGGCAACGGGTGTTGTATTCTATTGTCTAGCCATTCTAAATATGTCACGAAAGGTTAAAAAATACTAAGAATCATTTGTAAGATGCAATTTATTTGCATCTTACAAGCTTCCGTTTATTTTCTTGTTTTTAAAGTTTTTGAAGATAAAAAAATAAACGGAGAAAAAAGTAAAGGAAGTGTTTAAGATGTCAAAAATTAAATTTGAGTTCTATGATGAAACAAAGGATGCGGATGCCGTTGCAGCTTTAATGAAAAGAAATCAATTTTGGATTGGAAAATATGATGAGGATTTAACCGGTGAAAAATTCATTGATTATCAACGAAAAAAAGGAACGATCTTTGGAGTCGTTGGAAGAGCCGATGGACAAATTGTAAGCTATGTGGGAGCTTATAAAACAGGTGGTCAAAAGGTTGCCAATAAAAATCAGGTCTTTGTCTGTGCATTGATTATTGATTATAAATATCAAAAGGCGATGTTCACCATTCAAGATATGTTCAGCATGATTATCAAAGAGCTTCTATCACGAGGCTATAATGACTTTATTTGTGAAGTCGCAAAAGAAAATACGGCTTCTTTTTATATGATGCGTAAATTAGGCTTTGTGATCATCGATGAACATCGTACCTTATATGGTGACTATGTTCTTCATAATTATTTACCAGGTGTCATCAAGCTTTCGAATCGCTTTGATTATGTCGATGGAGATAGTGTTCCAAGAAATATGCAAAAAATTGATAAGAACAATCTCTATCATGCTGAAAAAATCATTGATGATCGTTTCATTCAAATTGATTGTATGTCACGTAAAAAAGAGCATACCCTTTTTATTGATACCATCAGTGGGAATATTGCAGGTCTACATATGAAAAAGGCACAGGTGAAAATTTGGCCATGTGATAAAAACTTTACAGCCTATTCTTTTGATGATTTAGGGAAGATCTTAAGAGAAAGCTCAATTGATCTGCTTTTTAAAGATAAACATCATGAAATCATAAAAATGGATGATTTTCATACTGAGTTTAATATTCCTGAGGGTGTTGATACCATTTCATTACATGTTGAAGGTTGTGATGACGAATATACCTTCTTTATTGATGAAATGCGTGAATTAGGAAAGGTGAAATTTGAAGAAAAGAAGATTGAATTAGGATCCTTTGATTTTGAAGAAAAATCAGCCTTTTTAGCAGATCAAAGCTACTATAAGGAAATGTGGCCGCATATTTGTGCACCATATATTGAAGGTATCTTCATTCCAAATTATAAAAAGAATATCCAGCTTGAAATGCAGAAGGATGATTTATATGCCAAACAAGAAAACGAAGATTTTATCCTAGAAAGAAGATATCACGCAAGCTCAAATCAAATTGAAATTTTTACGAGAGCTAAAATGCTCTCAGAAAAGAAGGTGCAACCCATCTTTCAATTTGCACTCTATGATTTGAGCTATGATATGACGATTTATTTAGAGGATGGAACCATTGCACATCGAAAGTATGATCCAGAGGATGGACATACCGTGACCGAAGAAATGATTTTCTTAGATTTTTTAAAGCATGATTATTCGACAAAGCATGTGAAAAAAATTGAATTGTCCTTTGATTCAAGTTTAAAGAAAACTCAAATCACCTTTGATCGACCTGTAAAATGTTTTTGCCAGCTCAATTATTTAGGGCTTGTTTATAATCAAGAGGTTTATAAGGATCGAAAGAGTATGGATTTTGGAAAGATTGTAATTAAAGAGATGGTGAAATAAAAAATCTTCTTTTAAAAAGAAAGAGGTGAATTCGTCATGTCAAAAATCACCTATGCATTTTATGATGAACAAAAGGATACGCAATCTGTGGTTGATTTGATGAAAAGAAATCAATTTGGATTGACTAAATTTGATCGAGATTTAACGAAAGATAAATTTATTGATTACCAGCATAAAAAGGGAACATTGTTTGCGGTTGTTGGTAAAAAGGATGGAGAAGTCATTAGCTATGTTGCGGCCTATCAAACAGGAGCTCAAAAGGTCATGCATGCCAATCAGGTATATGTTGGTCGCTTAATTATTGATAAAAAATATCGTTTAAACCTATTTTCAGTGAAGGATATGTTTGGGTTAGTCATCGAAGAATTAGTGAATCGTGGTTATAATGACTTGGTTTGTAAAATTGCGAAGGAGAATCTTGCCTCCTTTTATATGATGCGCAAATTAGGCTTTGTGATTCTTGATGAAGAAAGGACCTTATTTGGCTTTTATGTTCTTCATAATTATTTGATCAGTGCAGGAAAGCTTTTCAATCGAAAGGATTATATCAATCGTGATAACTTAGCCTATGGTATGCAAAAATTAAATAAACAACATTTATATCAAACAGAGAAATTCATCGATGGACGCTTTATTCATATCGATTGTAAATCCAGTGTTCGAAATTATTTTCTTTGTATCGATACATTCAGTGGAAATATTGCAGGCTTGGAATTGAAGGAGGCCAAAATAAAAATTTGGCCAACGGATCCTTCCTTTCAATCTTATTGTTTTGAAGATGAAAATAAAGTCAGAAAAAAATGTATCATTGAATTTGTGGATAAAGAACAAAAAATGACAATAAAAAGAATGAATCAATCTCATGAGATGTTAAAGTTAAGCGATTCAATTGATACGATGACCTTAAAGATTGAAGGAGATGTTGATACCTATACCTTTCGAATTGATGAGATGCGTACCTTTTCAAAATCAAAAGAAGAACCACATAAAATACAAATGGACAGCTTTTCATTTGAAAAGGAATCAGGCTTTTTAGGCTTCTACTCTAGCTTTAAGGAGATGTGGCCACATATTTGTGCTCCCTATATTGAAGGTATTATAGGACCCAACAGGAATAAAAAGCTAAGGATAGAAAAGAGGAATCAATCCCTTTTCGTAAAAGAAGAAAAGGAAGACTATACGCTATATAGAGAATATGTTGCTGAAAAGAATAAAATAGAAATCAAAACGAAGGCAATCAAACAATCCAATCAGAAAGTTCAACCAATGTTTCAATTTGCCTTGTATGATTTAAGCTATGATATGAAAATTAATTTAGAGGATGGATCTTCTGTCCATCGGATCTTTGATTTAACGGAAAAAAACAAGGTCAATGATGAAATGATCTTTGTGGATTTTATGCAGAAGGACTATTCTAAAAAAAGAGTAAAAAGCATTGAATTACAATTTCTATCTAATCCTAAAATCAGCTATCACCTTTCTTTTGAAAAGGCAGTGACCTGTTTTTGTCAGATGAACTATTTAGGTATTGTATATGATGAAAAGATTTATAAAGATCAAAAGGAAATTGACTTTGGATCAATAATGATTAAAGAAATTAGAAAATAGTGAAGGCCATTCTTTTTATGTGTGTGGTGAATCACTTTAAATGAGTTAAAAAGCATAGAAAAGAGGATGTTATTTCTGTCTACTTTGATGATAGATAAGAAATGACATCCTTTTTCATGTTTCACACATTTATGATAGATTTTTACCAGATTTCCATTACTATGATAGTTAAACGTCAAAAAGATGAAAGAAACCCTTTACAAAACGATCGCGTAATGATATAAAGATGTCAGAAAGAAGAGGGAGATATCATGAAATCAATCAAAAAAGCATCAGAAATGAGTCAAACGGAATTAGCAAAGTATATTGATTATTCTGTTTTGAAACCAGAGTTTTCTGAGGAGGAGATCATTAAGTGGACAAAAGTAGGTGTTAGCTTAGGCGTTGCACAGGTTTGTATTTCACCAGGCTATATGGCTCTTTGTGAGCCATATGTAAAAGGAACAGAAACCAAGTTAGGACCAACCTGTGACTTTCCTTTTGGAAATACATCAACAGAATCCAAGGTAGCACAGGCAAAATTAGCACTTCAATACGATACGGTAGGAGAAGTTGACATGGTGGCTAATTTTGGCTTGATTCGTAGTGGAAAATATGACGAAGTCACAAAGGATATTCGAGCGGTTGCAGATGTTTGTCATGAAAAGGGAATTGAATTAAAGGTGATTTTAGAAACAGGGGCCTTGACTGATGATGAAATTCGTAAAGCTTGTCATGCCGTTGTTGCCGGAAAAGCAGATTGGGTAAAAACAAGTACGGGATTTTTGACCGGACATGATGATAAGGGAGCAGATCCTCGAATCGTTCAAATCATGATGGATGAGGTTGGAGATCAAATCAAAGTAAAAGGAAGTGGTCATATTCGTACGCGTGAACATTTCTTGAAATTAATAGATATGGGGATTGATCGTATGGGGGTTGGCTATGCATCGGTGCCAACAGTATTGGCTTTAGATGAAAAGAAATAATGAAGGATCAATGTATGGATGCGAAAGTAATTAATAAAGAGCTCATCTTTTTGGATAAAGACTTTAATTGTCGAGATGATCTTATTGTCTATCTTGCCAATAAGGCTGAAAAAGAAGGATTGGTAGAAAGTCAAGAAGAATATGCTAAGGCGGTATTTAATAGAGAAAAGGAAATATCGACCGCAATTGGCTATGGGCTTGCGATTCCCCATGGTAAAAGTTCAACCATTCAAAATCCATTTATTCTATTTATGCGACTTCATGATGCCATTCAATGGGATGAGACAAAGGATAATAAGGTAAAGATGGTTTTTATGTTAGGTATCCCAGAAGAAGGGGCTGAAAAGACACATTTAAGAATTTTATCTAAAATTTCAAGAAGCTTAATGCATGATGACTTTAGAGAAAAATTGATGCATGAAAGCGATAAAGCAATTGTATTTGATTTGTTGAATAATATTGGATTTTAACTAGAAAGAGAAGTGAGAAAATATGAAAATCGTTGGTGTGGCTGCTTGCCCTATTGGGATTGCTCATACATATATGGCAGCTGAAAATTTAGAAAAAGTATGTAAAGAGCATGGATATGAAGTTAAAGTGGAAACACAGGGTTCCATTGGAATTGAAAATGAATTAGAAATGGAAGATATCGAAAGTGCCGATTTAGCCATCCTTGCCATCAGTGTTGAAATTGAAGGTCGTGAACGTTTTGATGAAATTTGTACCTATGAAGCCGATGTATCAAAATGTGTTTCCAATCCTGAAGAGGTTTTAAATGAAGCTATTGAATTCTATAAGGTGAATCAATAATATGAAAACAGAACTAAAACGTATTCAAAGAGCGTTGATGACTGGTGTTTCTTATATGGTTCCGGTTGTTGTCGCAGGTGGGGTTCTTTTAGCCATTTCCTTTATTGGTGGTACCCCAAGTAAATCAGGCTATATTATTACCAATTCATTTCTTAAAAATTTAAATCTAGTAGCCAGTGCCGGTATGACGATGATGGTGCCTGTCTTAGGTGCTTATGTGGCTTATTCCATTGGAGGCAAGCCGGCTTTAACACCTGGTTTTATTCTTGGGTATATTGCCAATAATCCTGTAGGTGATACCACGGTAAAGGCTGGCTTTTTAGGTGCTTTATTCATGGGTATTTTGGCAGGATATTTTGTTCGATGGATTAAAACCTGGAAGGTGCCAAGTGTCATTAAACCCATTATGCCTGTATTAATTATTCCAATCTTATCTGTCTTTGTCTTAGGTATGGGGTATATCTATCTTATCAATACGCCAATTGTTTTGTTTTCAGAGTGGATTTTAAAGCTGCTAGCAATCATAGAGAAAAGTAATATTATTTTATTTGCCTTTGTACTTGGATTGATTTGTGAAATTGATATGGGAGGACCGATTTGTAAGGCTGTTACAATCTTTTGTCTAGCCATGATTGCCGAAGGGAATTATGAAGTGAATGCGATGTTCTTTGTTTGTACATCAATTCCACCCTTGGCTGTTTTATTATCCTCTTACTTGTTCAAAAATAAATGGACAGATGCAGATCGTGTAAATGCACAATCAGCTGGATTGATGGGTCTAGTAGGAATTACCGAAGGAACGATTCCCTTTTTGGTTGAGGATGCTTTACATATTCTTCCAGGCACAATGATTGGCTGTGGTGTAGCAAGTGTTGTTGCGGCCGTAAGCGGTGTTTCGTCCCCTGTTCCACATGGAGGCATTTTTCCTGTATTGGTTGCAGGCAATCCTTTAATGTATATCTTAGCGCAAATGATTGGGATTTTTGTAGGAGCCATTGTTTTAGGAGTGATTCGAAAACCTGTTGATTAAAAAAGCGAATAATCCACGCATAAAATGATAGAATAGTCCTAGAAGGTGGTATTCAAATGCTAGCTAGAGAAAGACAAAAAATTATTTTAGATAAGATTAATACCGAAGGGATTGTTTATTTAAGCCAATTAAGTGAAGAGCTAAAGGCATCCATTTGTACAATTCGTAGAGATTTTGAAAAATTAGAATCGCAAAATTTATGCAAACGCGTCCATGGTGGTGCAATTAAAGTTCAAAATACAGACAAACAATTATCTGACGATACTGATTTACATATGAATAAACGGATGACAATGAATATTGAAGAAAAAAAGAAGCTTTGTCAAAAATGTGCGGAATTGATAGAGGATGGGGATTGTGTTTTTATTGATGGTGGAACAACCTTTATGTATATGAATGAATATTTTAGAAACAAAAATATTGTGGTTGTAACACATAACCAATTGATTAAAAAGGACGATCAAGCCATATATAAGCTCTATTACTTAGGTGGTGAAAGCAGTGCGCGCTATCAAATGAATTTAGGACCGATGACCTTAGATTATATGGATTATTTTCATTTTGACAAAGCGTTCATCAGTGCAGTTGGATTGACGCTAGATGATTTGAATGTGTATACTGCCGAAATTGATACCGCAAAAATAAAACAAGCGGCCATGAAACATTCGAAGGAAAAGTATTTGGTGATTGATTCAAGTAAAACGGGCGTTGCGGGATTCTATACGATGGCGAATTTAAATGAATTTAATACCTTAGTGACAACGACAAAATTAGAACAGTTAGAAACTGATACAAATGTTATTGTATGTGAATAAGAAAAGAAAGAGATGTAGGTTATTTCAATCTACATCTCTTTTTTTAAAAACAAAAACTTTATTAAATACAATAATAGATTATCGTAATACGATAAAAAGTTATTGACGTTCATATTATCGCATGATATAAATTAGATAACGAAAAAAGACAAAAGGAGATGCGTATGAATCACTATAATATTGAAAAACAACATAATAAACAGAAATATCATGCGATTGAAAGAATCCTATTATTACTCGATAAGAATTCCTTTAGAGAGATTGGCTCCGGTATCAATAATTATGAATACAACCACGAAAAAGCCAATGCCAAATCTTCAAGCTATGATGGTGTGATTTGTGGACGAGGAACAATTGGAGGGAAAACGGTTTTTATCTTTTCTCAGGATTTTACAGTTCTTGGTGGTTCGATTGGATTGAATCATGGAAGAAAGATTGCACATACGATTCAACAAGCCATTAAGGCAAGATGCCCAGTGATTGGACTTTATGATTCAGGTGGTGCACGCATTAGTGAAGGAATCAATGCCTTGGCTGGATGTGGTGAACTCATGCATCAAAACACTTTGGCTTCTGGTATTATTCCCCAAATTTCTATTATTGTAGGGCCTTGTGCTGGAGCAGCAGCTTATTCACCTGCGTTAACGGATTTTGTCTTTATGGTTGATCATATTGGGCAATTATATATTACAGGCAATAAAGTGATTGAAAGTGTAACGGGTGAAAAGTGTTCACTACAAGAATTAGGTGGCGCAAGGGTTCATTCCGAAAAGTCGGGTGTTTCTCATTTTTTATTTACGAATGAAAAGAAATGCTATGTAGAGGTTCGAAAATTAATTAAGACCTTACCATCGTATTTTGAAGAAAAGAAGTTTTATCGTTTTATTTCTTATATTGAAAAAGAAACCTTGGTGGATGATCTTGTTCCAAGTGATGATAAAGCCTCTTATGATATGCATACGCTGATTCAATCGATTGTTGATGAAAATTCTATGATTGAAGTCCATCAACACTATGCGACAAATATGATTACGGCTTTTGCCAAAATCAATGATATTACAGTCGGAATTATTGCGAACAATCCAATGCGTAATTCAGGCTGTATTGATCGAAACTCCAGTGATAAAGCTGCACGATTTGTACGCTTTTGCGATGCCTTTTCCATTCCGATTCTTACTTTGGTTGATACACCCGGCTATTTACCAGGAATTGAAGAAGAACATGAAGGAATCATTCGCCATGGCGCAAAGCTACTCTTTGCGTATTCAGAAGCAACCACAATCAAAATCACAATGGTCGTACGAAAGGCCTATGGAGGTGCCTATATCGCAATGGGCAGTAAACATTTAGGTGCGGATTATGTCTATGCAAGCTCTAAAGCGACTCTTGCAGTTATGGGTGCTGAAGGTGCGGTATCGATTTTATATCATAAAGAATTAGCTGAAGATGAAACACAAAAGGATCGATATGTGGATGCATATAAGAAAAAATATATGAACGCAAGAATTGCAGCATCGGAAGGCTATGTTGATGAAGTGATTTCCTTAAATGATTTACGACAAAGAGTCTTTGAAGATATAAAAGCCTTTGAAAATAAAAATAGTTCAAAGCTTCAAAAGAAGCATGGAAATATTCCACTATGAGGTAGTTATTATGCTAGGAATAACAGAAACAGTATTACGTGATGCCAATCAATCCTTAGCAGCAACGCGTATGCGAAATGAAGATTTTATCGATGTTTTAGAAGAAATGGATCAAGCTGGCTATTACTCAGTTGAATGCTGGGGCGGGGCAACCTTTGATGCTTGTATTCGCTACTTAGATGAAGACCCTTGGCAACGCTTGCGCCTGATTCGTGAAAAGATGCCAAACACCAAGCTTCAAATGCTGCTTCGAGGACAAAATTTATTGGGATACAATCATTATCCAACTGAAATCGTTCGTGATTTTATTGAAGCGTCCATCAAAAATGGAATTGATATTATTCGAATCTTTGATGCGTTAAATGACATCGATAATATTAAGGATGCTCTACAAGCAACCTTAGATTTTGGTGGCCATCCTTCCTGTGCGCTTTGTTATACAGTAAGTCCGGTACATAAAATAAAGGACTATGTCCAATTAGCTTTAGAAATGGAAGCACTAGGTGCTCAATCCATTTGTATCAAGGATATGTCAGGCTGCTTAATGCCAGATAAAAGCTATGAACTGGTGAAAGCGTTAAAGGAAGTCTTGCATGTTCCCCTTATTTTACATACCCATAATTCTTCGGGTATGGCCCAAATGACTTGTTTAAAGGCAATTGAAGCTGGTGTAGATGTAATTGATACCGCCATTTCTTCTTTTTCTGGTGGAACATCACAAGCACCGACAGAAACCATGGCTCTAGTCGCAAAGGATATGGGAAAAGAAATCAATTTAAATATTGACTCCCTTTCGAAAATAAATAATCACTTTAAAAAGGTCTTTGATCGTTTGGTTGAAGAGAAGACCATCAATATACATGCAATGCAAACCAACCCGGATTGTTTAATCAGTCAAATTCCAGGTGGTATGTACTCGAACCTATTATCTCAATTGAAAGCCCAAGGCATCTTAGATCGAATTGATGAGGTTGCAAAGGAAGTACCGAAGGTTCGAAAGGATTTAGGCTATCCACCACTTGTTACCCCGATTAGTCAAATGGTTGGAACGCAAGCAGTAGCCAATGTGATTGCTGGTGAGCGCTATAAGGTCTTACTAAAAGAAGTTAAAGCTTATATTTTAGGTGAATATGGCAAAGCACCTGGTCAAATCAATACCGCTTTAATAGAAAAAGTAAACGAGGGTCCAAAATCAATCGAAGAAGAAAACAGCTATCAATTGGTAAAAGAAAAATGCTTAAAAGATGGATTGAATATGGAAGATACCTTGATTCATGTTTTATTTCCACGTTTAGCCGAGCAATTTTTCGCAAAAGAAAAAAGGGAAGATGGCGCCTATACCTATACGATTTTTGAAAGTGAAAATCAAGCACAGGATATCCCAAAAATTTCTTTAGATCGCATTGATGATGACATACGCGTTTTATTAAAAGCAATCATTTCATCAAAAATGCATATCAATATTAATGATTTCGAAATTAAAAATATCTATGAGTGTCCTAGATAATCGGAGGAAAATATGAAATACGATATAACGTTAAATGGAAAAAAATACATTGTGGATGTAGATAGCACCAAAGCAACCATTGACATTGTTAAAAATACCGAATCACAAGAGGATGATGATTTAACGGAGCTTGATGTCCCTGATTTTGATTTTAGTGAAAAGGATGAGAATACATCCTTTGTGAAATCACCTTTACCTGGAACGATTGCGTCAATCCTTGTAAAAAAAGGAGAATTGGTTTCAAAAGGACAACGCTTAATTATTTTAGAATCGATGAAAATGGAAAATGAGATTCTTTCACCAATGGATGGAATCGTAAGTGATTGTATGGTATCGCTTGGATCAACCGTAAAAAAGGATCAAGAGATGCTGGCATTAAAAAAGGAGTAGAAAATGGCTGAATTATACCTGCTAAAAACAAGTGAAATTGAAATCGATGCACGTAAGCTTTCGCAATTTTCAAAAGAGAGAAAAGAGCGTATTCAACAGGCCTTAAAAAAAGAAAAGGCCCAGCATTTGTATGCATCGGAGCTATTGTTGAGATATGTCTTCAATCGTTATGGAAAAGATAGAGAAGCTGTACAAATCAATGCACAGGGCAAGCCTTATTTGGATGATCATTTCTTTTTTAATATCTCTCATAGTCAATCCTATCTTGCCCTTGTCATCAGTCAAGAAGAAGTAGGTGTAGATATTCAATCAAAAACAGCCATTTCCCCCAAAGCAGCACAAGTTTTTTTAGGAGAAATCTATGCAGATCCAAGCTTTGTTTGGTGTCGAAAAGAAGCCTTCTTAAAATGCTTGGGCTGTGGATGGGCGGATAAAAAAGCCATTAAACAGGATATATTTCAGGATGAAATTCGCTATGAAGATCATTCTTATTATTTTAAAGATTTTTCCATCCTCGATGGCTATGACTTGAGTGTCTGTATGAAAAATACCTTAGAGGAATTTTCAATTCAGGAGGTTTCGAAAAATGAACTTGAGGCTTATGGATAATGAACTACAAAATCGATTAAAAGCAAATGAGAAAAATAAAAAGCTTTTTTCTTCAGATATAACTGTTCGTTTTTCTGATTGTATTTATGGACATCAGCTTCATTTTTCGAAGATTTTTGAATTCTTTGAAATGGCGCGATTTGAAATCATGGAAGAATTTTATACGTTCTATCAAGAAAAGAAAAAGACGAATAAAAAGATAAATTTAGGAAGCTTTGTCGTTGTACGTGTACAAAGTGAAATCTTTGATGGGCTTAAAGAGGAAAGTATTGAAAATATTCAAGTGAAGACCAATTTACTTGTTCGTCATAAGCCCATGTTTGAATTTAAACAAGCAGCCTATCGACAAGGTGAAAAAATAGTAGAAGCCAAAGTAAAGGTGGTATTGGTCGATGAAAAGATGAACAAGGTTGAAAATTGGGATTTAGACGTCTTAAAAGCCATCTTGGAATTTATCGATCAAAAAGGAAAGGAAGAAAAACAATGAGTCAAGTATGTTTTATGTTTCCAGGACAAGGTACACAAAAGCCAGGTATGCTTAGAAGCCTAGGAAAGGATATAGAAAAAGTAGAAGTGGTTTTTGAAATTGCTCAGGAAATAACGGGAAAAGATGTCAAGGATTTGTGTTTACATGCGAATGCCGAAGAATTAAAGAAGACCGAAAATACTCAATTAGCTGTAACGGCCATGAATATGGCGTATTTAACCTTGCTTGAAAAAGAAGGGATTCATGCTGATATTGCGATTGGACATAGTCTTGGCCAATATTCAGCTTTGGTAGCAGCGGGTGTTTTAACGATGGAACAAGCCTTTGCCTTGGTTCAAAAAAGAGCGGATTATATGGCGCAATGTCAACAAGAGGGCATGCTGTGTTCGGTATTGGGCTTATCCTTTGAACAAGTGAATCAGATTTGTAAAGAAATCGATGAAAGTCAACAACACTTGGTGGTTGCTCTTTATAATACCCAAAATCAGATTGTGATTGGAGGAAATAGTGAAATCGTCGTACAAGCAGAAAAAAGCTGTAAGGAGCATGGGGCTTTACGAACCGTTCCGATTCGGGTATCCAATGCCTTTCATACTCCTTTAATGAAGGAAATGGAAGAGCCTTTTATGGCTTATGTCAATACGATTGAGTTTAAAGAGCCCAAGACAAAGCTTGTCTTAAATTGCAAAGGCGATTATGTCAGCGATTGTGAAGAAATCAAAAAGGAAATACGAAATCAATGCTGCCATACCGTGCTTTGGTATGACTCCATCAAAAAGATCATAGATACAGAAGACGATTTGTTGTTTGCCGAAGTTGGTGTCGGAAAAGTATTGACTGGCTTGATGCGAAGCATTGATCCGAAACAAAAGGTGATTTTAACTTCTAATCCGAAACAAAGAGAACAATTAAAAAAGGAGATTTTTTATGTTTAAAGCAGATTCAATTGCCTTAGTAACTGGGGCTTCAAGTGGAATAGGGCAAGCCATTGCCATTGATTTAGCGAAAAATGGCGTAAAGGTTTTAGTGAATTATTGCCATGGTAAAGAGGGCGCATTAGAAACATTACGAATCATTGAAGAAAATGGAGGCTCTGGTGAAATTATCCAATGTGATGTCAGCGATGCCAAAGCTGTAAATAAAATGTTTCTTTACATTAAAAAGACCTATAAGAAATTAGATATTTTAGTAAATAATTCTGGAATCACAAGAGATGGCTTTTTATTGATGATGAGTGAAGCGAATTTTATGGATGTTATGGCGACCAATCTTGGTGGTTGTTTTCATTGTACCCAAGGAGCCATTCGTCTTATGTATGCTTCTAAACAAGGTGGATCCATTGTAAATATTGCTTCTACCAGTGGCGTAGTTGGACAAATCGGGCAAGCCAATTATTCGGCATCCAAGGGTGCGATGATTTCTTTTACGAAGAGCTGTGCAAAGGAATATGCCAATAAAGGCATTCGTGTGAATGTGGTCGCTCCGGGCTTTATTGAAACCAAAATGACACAAAAAAATATCAAACAGTTAAAGGAAAAATACCTGGAGTACATTCCAATGGAACGCTTTGGCCAAGTGGAAGAGGTAGCACAGGTAGTGACCTTTCTAGCCAGTGACAAGGCATCCTATATTACTGGAAAATGTCTTGTTGTAGATGGTGGTCTTATAATGTAAACGATAAATAATTAATAGAAAACGATAATAAAATATTGACGAACGATTATATCGAGCGTATACTGACAATATCAGAAAACAAGAATAGTGAAAGGAATAAAGAATATGGAATGGACATCAAAAGAAGAAATTTTAGAATATGCAAAGAAAAGAAGAATGGTATGTGCAGCAGTAAAACGAATTATTGTTGATCAATTGTGTTTGGATATTGAACCAGAGTTTATTACCAATGATCAGCCTTTATTTGGAAGAGGCCTAGAATTGGATTCCATTGATGCTTTAGAGCTTGCGGTCGGTATTTTCTCAGAATTTTCAGTTACCGTATCCGATGGAAATTCAGCTGTCTTTAGTTCAGTAAATACCATCGTTGATTATATCTTGTCACAAGATTACGATGATTCAAATTTAGAGCCAGTTGAATAGCGGGAGGTAGAAAGATGAGAATCGAATCCCAAATGATTTCAAAGCTCTTACCGCATAAATATCCCTTTTTATTGATTGATCGTGTCATTCAATTGGATCCTGGAAAAAGTGCGGTAGGGATTAAAAATGTAACAATCAATGAACCCTATTTTACTGGTCACTTTCCACAAGAACCCATCGTACCCGGCGTTTTGATTGTAGAAAGCTTAGCTCAATTAACCGCAATCATGTATTCAACCGGTCATTTTCCAGAAGATACAGATTGGGATCATTTAGAAAAGGCAGACATTGATTACAGTGAAATTGCCTCAAAGGTTGGCTATTTAGTGGATATTAAAAACGTGAAATTCAAACAAATTGTTCGACCAGGTGATCAAATGGAATTACGTGTTTATAAGAAGGTTCAATTTGGAAATTTATCGCAAATTAAAATTGAAGCCTATGTGGATGGAAAGAATGTAGTCGATGGCATTATTTCAGTAAGTGAAAGAGCATAAAGGAGTAAGAAAATGAAAAATAGTTACTTAAAAGATTTATATGGAGAAGGCGTCGTTTATGAAGAAATGCATGGTGCCATGATTCCTGCAAAATATACAAGTGTAGAAGAAGAATATGAGGTGTATCGAAAGAAAGTTGCCCTAGTTGATGGGATTGGCTATGCCATCTTAAAAATTGAAGGGGATAACGTCATTGATGAAATGGATGCACTTGTTACAAAAGATATTCAATATCTGAATCCAGGTAAAATTACCGAGTGTTTCTTTTTAAATGAAGAAGCGGAAGTATTAGGACTTTCTTATATCGTCAATGACGATGATACGATTGTTGTTATCGTTCCACCAGAAAATGCGGATGTAGTCACAAGTTGGTTAAGCGAAAAATTATCAAAGGATTGTACAATAACTGATTTGACGGAAGAAAATCACTTACTCTTTATGGAAGGTGAAAAATCTTGGGAAATCGTTAAAGAGGTCTTTGATTTTCCAATTGAAACCCTTGCTCTAAGAGAAATGGTCAAGGTGGATTATGAACAATCTGAAATCATGCTTTCAAGAATTGGACGTTCTGGAGAATATGGCTATGCCATGATTGCTTCAAAAGAAGCCATCCATAAAATTGCCGAGCATGTATTAAATACCTATACAGGTCAAGTTGCATGGTGTGGCTTTGAAGCAATGAAGATTTGTATGTTGGAGGTTAATCAACCATTGATTTGTAATGATAGACAGCCAGAAGGAAATATCTTTGAAATGGCATATCAATGGTTTATTCAATACGATAAAGAAGCCTTCTGTGGACGAGATGTTTTAATGGAACAATTTGAACAAACCCAAGAAAAAGGAAATGTGGGCTTTGTCGCAAAGGATGTCAATCAAATTGAAGTCGGATCAGAAGTGATTCTAGAGGATGAAAGCGTAGGTAAGGTTATTTACGCACAATATGATCCAGCTTTAAAAGGTGTTCTTGGAATGATGCTAGTTGATTGTAAAGTAGCTGTATCCGGTATTCCACTTGCGATAAAAGCTTCAAATGAAACGGTATTCGCAAATACGGTTTCCTCACCATTTGTTCGACCATTAAGCTGGGATTCACAAATGGAATAAGCTAGGAGGCTATTATGAAAAGAGTTGTTGTTACGGGATATGGTATTGTCAATGCCTTAGGAAAAAATAAAGAAGAAGTTGAAAAGAATATTTTTAACGGTGTAAGTGGTGTATCGAAGAAATCCTTTTCTTCGATTGACCACGACTATGAAGGGACAACCGGTGAAGTAAAAAATCTAGATGAGGTTGATTCCTTTTTTGAAGAAAATCATATTCCTTATGATCGATGTGCCCAAATGGCATTGATGGCAGCTAGAGAATGTTTGCAACATTCCGAAATTGATTACGAGAAAGAAGATCCTTATCGAAGAGGGGTTGCGATTGGTACTTCTTTAGGAGGTATGTTAAGCGGACAAACCTTTCATCGACAATGGTTAGCCAATGGCTTAGAACAAGCCGATGAAAATTACTTATATCTCTATCCCTTACATGCGATGGCCGATGTATTAGCAAAAAAATTTCACTTTAAAGGTGTAAAGAATATTATTTCTACGGCATGTGCAGCCAGTGGCAATATCGTAGGCTATGGATCCGATATGATTAAAAGTGGAAAACATGACATGATGCTTGTTGGTGGAGTAGATCCTCTCTGTGTTTTCTCTTTTGCAGGATTCAACTCTTTAAAGGCGCTTGATCCAGATCCATGCAAACCCTATAGCACAAGCAGTGGAATCAACCTGGGAGAAGGTGGAGCCTTTGTACTTTTAGAGGATTATGAGCATGCCAAAAGTCGAGGCGCTACCATTTATGCCGAAATATTAGGCTATGGCTTGAGTGCAGATGCCTACCATCCAACCGCACCTGATTTAGGTGGTGGTGGACCATCACGTGCGATGAATACGGCTTTAGAGCTAGCTGGTATTGATAAAGAGGCGGTTTCTTATGTGAATGGTCATGGAACGGGAACAACAGCCAATGATAAAGCAGAACGAGCAGCCTTTAAAACCGTCTTTGGTGATAAAATCAGCGATATTCCATTAAGCAGTATTAAAGGAGCCATTGGACATTGTCTAGGTGCAGCCGGTGCTGAGGAATGTGTGGTTTCTATTATGGCATTAAACAATGGCTTATTGCCACCTACCGTAAATTTTCACACCGAGAAAGAATCTCCGATTAATTTAGTTCCAAATCATGCACAAAGACAGGAATGTGATGTTATTTTATCCAATTCATTTGCCTTTGGTGGAAACAATTGTTGTTTGGCCATTGGAAAAGAAAATGTGAAACGCAATCCACCAAAAATAAAAGAAGAAAAAATCGTGATTACTGGAATGGGCTGCTGTGGTGTAGGTGGTGCCAATATTGATGAATTGTTTAAGACCTTCAAAGAACGAACAAATCATTTTAAAGAATATACATTAGAAGGTACAAAATTCCATCAAGTGGGTGAAATGCCAGAAGTGAATTGGAAAAAATACATTCCACCAAAGGTTATTCGTCGTATTGATGATGTCACAAAGCTTGCGATGACAGCAGGAAAACAAGCATTGATGGATAGTAAGCTTTCTGTCACAAGAAATAATACGGAAAGAGTAGGCATTATTTATGCGACAGGAACTGGACCATTGACAACCATTGTAAAAATTGATAAGAGTATTGTTGAAAAAGGAATTGGCTCTATCAGTCTTTCGGATTTCCCAAACAGTGTCATTAATGCCGCACCGGGTAATTTCAGCATTGCGAATATGTTAAAAGGACCGATTTCTACGCTATCTTGTGGGAACGCATCCTTCTTAATCGCCTTTGATTATGCCAATGAATTATTAAAGAAGGGAATGGCCGATGCCATTTTAGTCATTAGTGCAGATGAATGCAATGATCCATTGTTAGTAGGAAATGATAAGGTTGGTCTATTATCGAAAGATAAATTTGCTCCTTTATCGGAGCACTCTGATGGAATGGTCTTAGCACCAGGAGCAACAGCTGTGATGATTGAAACGGAAGCACATGCTCTAGAAAGAAAAGCGAACATTATTGCTTCAATCAAAGGCTATGCATCAACATCCGATAATTATCAAATAGCCAGTATAGATCCAGAGGGCCAAGAATTATATGAAAGTATAAAAAGAGCGGTTGAAAAGACACCAATCGATTTATATATCAATGCCGCCATGGGTGTTGAAAATTGTGATCAAGCCGATCTTCATGCGTTTAAAAAAGCTTTGGATACAGAATTGTTTGATTCTGACGTATCTTGTTCAAGCGTATCGCCAATGTTAGGCGTAACATCCGGAAGTAATTCAGGCTATGGCTTATTAAATGGACTCTATTCAATCATGAATCAAGAAGTCATTGGTTTACCTTCTGATTTTGAAGTTAGTGAATCGATTTCAAAATACTATGAGAAAGAGAATAAAGCGAAGGAAATCCAAAACGTATGTATTAGTACAATGAGCTTTGGAGGTGCTTATTCTTCTCTTGTTCTAGAAAAATATGACAAATAATCCAACAAAGCAATAAGAGGACTAGTGAAATAAGCTAGTCCTTTTATAAGGGTGCTTTAAAATTAGATGGGGTTAGGTGAAAAGAACCTTTAAGAAATTAAGGGGCGACATATACCCCAAACAGAAA
>CAVKAP010000038.1:0-17104 GCA_963654445.1 Segatella copri | reverse complement strand
ATTTTTCTATTCTGTTGCGATGCCAAACAAGGTTTCGATACAGGAATCATCCATCACACGATTACTTGGTGGTATATTCGCATGCTCTAATAAAGATTCTACATGGTCCTTTATGGTTACATCCACCAATCGATTGACATCAATGCCTCGAAGCTCAAAGAATAAGAATGGATTTTCATCTAACTTTGTTCCAATGCCATATAATACAGCGGCTACATGCTTACACATAAGTGCCCAATCTGGACAACTACAATTAAAACTAATTTCTCTTTGATTTGGAAATAATCCATCTTCGGATAAAAAGATATCTTTTAAGTTTTCAGGAAATTGACCATTGAGTAATTCTTGTAGGTTTTGAATTTGAGAACTACATTGATTAATGATGCGTTCACAATTTTTTTCTTTTAAAGGGCTGATATTAATTTCAACTTTATATGGCCTTTTTCTTGTTCCTTGTACACGGGCTTTTACTTTACCTTTGGTAATTTGTAAGTCAATGACAGCACCGGATCGAACATATCTTTTTCCACGTTCAATTCGACTGGCATAATCTGCGTATTGTTCAATGTTTTTACACCAAGCCATGCCCCACCAGCTTTTCGCAATTTGTCTTCCTTCGACATGGATTGGGTGCATTTCTTTCCCTTTGCTCTTTGCGGATTTTACACTTTCTTGGGCTTTCTTTTGTAATTGCTCAACACTGATTTGTGAATATTGCATGCTTGCATTCCAATATTTTGCCATTTTTTACACATCCAATCTTAATAAATCAAGTAATTCATCCGTATCCATTTCTGTAATCCATTTTTCTTGTGAGCTTGATAATACGGAGTTTGCTAATTCTTTTTTTGATTCAATTAATGCATCGATTTTTTCTTCAATTGTTCCATTCGAAACAAGCTTATGAACAAAAACTGTTTTTGTTTGTCCTATACGATAGGCACGATCACTCGCTTGATTTTCTACGGCTGGATTCCACCAACGATCAAAATGAATTACATGATTGGCGGCAGTTAAATTTAAACCTGTTCCAGCAGCTTTCAAAGATAAAACGATATAAGGTACGTAGGTATTCTCATCATTGAATTTTTCAACGATTTCCGTTCGTTTTTTAACAGGAACACCACCATGAATAATAAAGCCCTTTTTATGAAAAATTGATTCTAAATACTTAGATAAAGGCTCACACATTTCTTTGTATTGAGTAAAGACTAATACTCTTTCTCGTTTTTCATAAATGGTTTGACATAGCTCATTTAATACGGCATATTTACCACTGTCTTTTGCTTGATAATTGGTATCGTGAACAAATAGATCAGGATGGTTACAAATCTGTTTTAATTTTGTAAGTAGCGCTAATACGATGCCTCTTCTTTCAAATCCATCGGCTTCTAAGATCTTTTGTTCGGTTTGTTTGACTTCTTTACGATATAAAACAATTTGACGTTTTGATAAATCGACATGATCTAAGATTTCAACTTTATCAGGTAAATCAGAAATAATGGATTTATCGGTTTTTAATCGCCTTAAAATAAATGGAGATACTAACATTCTAAGCTTTGCCATAGATTCTGGATAGACTTGAATTTTCTTTTCATATTCTTTGAAATCAGAAGCGCTTCCTAACAATCCCTTATTTAAAAAGTCGAATAAGGACCATAAGTTTGATAAATCATTTTCAATTGGTGTACCTGTCATTGCGATTCGCATTTGACTTGGTATTTTCTTAATCATTCTTGTCTGTTTTGTTGCAGGATTTTTAATCGCTTGTGCTTCATCTAGAATCAAGCAATCCCAAACTCTTTCTTGTAAGCAGTCTAGTCGTATGGCCATTCCATAGGTTGTAATGGTGACAAAGCATTCCTCTTGTATTTCTTTATTTTTTCCATGGAGGATCTTATAGCTTAATTTTGGTGCAAATTTATCGATTTCTTTGGCCCAATTTCCAAGTAAAGAAGCGGGGACAATCAATAAAACATGACGCGTTGAATCCTTCTCCCGCATTTTTTCTAAGAAAGAAATGACCTGTAGAGTTTTTCCTAAACCCATATCATCGGCTAGACAAGCGCCAAAACCAAATTCATTCATTTGATTCAACCAATTGTATCCGCTTTTTTGATAGGGACGCAGTGTTGCATTTAAATATTTTGGCTTCGCTTGATTTCGAATCTTTGATGGATTTCTTAGCTTGGTTAATAAATCACGTAACCATTTTCCATTTGAAATTTGAATGCCATTATCGACATCGATTTCATCTTCATCCGATAGATAGGTCTTTGTCAGTGCTTCTTTTAATGTGATTGTGCCGTCATATTGTTCAATTTGTGCTAAGAGATCTTTTAGCCTATTATGGTTGATTTCAACCCATTGACCCTTTAGCCATGTAAGACCTTCTTCCATTTTTAATAATTCTGATATTTCTTTCTTCGTCAAAGTATGACCATTGACTACTAAAGAAGGCTGTAAAGACAAGATGGAATCAAAACCTAACATAGAAGGCTTGTTTTGACCGATATTTACATTGGCAGTTATGGCAGAGTATTTCTTTTTCCACCAGTTTGGAACACGGCATTTAATTCCACATTTTTCAATATCTGGAACACTTTTTAATAAATCATAGGCTTCTATGCTTGTTAAACGAATGGGATGAAATAGGTCTCCAGTTTCCATATATTGGGCAATCAATTGATTTTTCTGTGCGACAACATTTAAACAAGACAATAGGTTCAACAGCTGTTCTTGGTCTTTTTCATATTCAACCAAGGCATGCTTTAAAGGCATATGAACAATACGATTTTCGCTGTCTTTTGTGGCATAGGTAGCTAAAAAGGCAAATGGGAAATCGGCATCTTCTTTATTTTCAACCAAATGAAAGTAAATTCGTTTTGCGACCTTTAAATTTTGTGATTTTTCTTGTAGGTACATTTGTACCGTACCTTTGTATGATCTGATTTCTGAGCTGAATTGTGTATTTAAATGGTGATAAATATTTTCAATCCAATTCGCATCAACAAATTCAGTACCAATCGCAAAAGGAAGAATGGATAGTAAATGTTCAATGTCTTCATCTGAAGCGTGCACTTTTATTTCTTCTCGAGCAACTTCAAGCTCGGATGCATTACTTAAGATTTCAATAAATTTTGAAGAAAGCTGATAAAGATAGAAAGCACTTGAGCTTAAGCCTTTTAGATCATTTTGAAAGCCAAGCTCATATAAAGCAGAATATTTCTCTTTCTGAAAACGTAATGCCCATTCTGACTTTTCATTCTTTGTATCATCGATATGAAAACCATTTTTAGTGAAAATAAAATTTAATTTATTCATAGTGTGCTCCATTCTTATGATGTATGTTTTTGTGCTTACATTATAGCATATAGATTATGGGATTTTATTGAGGTATAAAATCACTTGAGGCTAAAAGAAATGTGTCCTAAATAGAAAATTCTATTGTTGATAAATAAATGAGAACGATCTTTTTCTTAACAAAAACGTTTAAAAAAGTATAATATTTTCAAAGAGGTTGATAGTGTGAAGGATACAAAGCTAACGATGAAAGACATTGCGGAAATGGCTGGTGTGGGAAAAAGTACAGTTTCTCGCTATTTTAATGGTGGAATGGTGAAAGCTGAAACGAAGGAAAAGCTTCGTAAAATTTGTGAGGAATACAATTATAAGCCCAATCAAGCAGCTAAATTGTTGAAGGCAAAGCGTACCAATACCATTGGAATTATTTCACCAACCTTAACTTCTTATACTTCTTCACTTGCGATTACAGCGATGGATGATTATTTAAAGGATCGTGGGTATCGCACGATTATTATTAATACAAACCACTCTTCTCAACGTGAAGAAGAAGCGTTTGAATATTTAACCGAATTAAATGTGGATGGTATTGTGATTTTAGCAACGCATAATCGATACAATTACCAAGAACTACAAGAACGTTATCAAATTCCTATTTTATTTATAGGACAAGAAATAGAACAAGGGCCTTCCATTGTCTATGATGATTATCGTTCTGGCTATGCGGTAGGACAATTAATTGCCCAAAAAGGACACAAAGACATTTATTTTATTGGCGTTGATGAAAGCGATGTTTCCGTTGGTGTTGTTCGTAAATTGGGTGTTTATGATGCATTAAAGGATAACCATTTGGATGCGACATTTGTTCAAGCTGATTTTGAATATGAAATCGCTTTTCCAATTATAAAGAAGACATTGGATGAACATATTCCATCCGCTATCATTTGTTCGACTGACCGAATGGCAAGTGCTTGTTATAAGGTTTTACAAGATAAAGAATTAAAGATACCAGGGGATGTATCCATTGTTGGATTTGGATCGTATCGTTATTCAAGCTTTATGAATCCACCGCTTGATAGTATTCGTTTTAACAATAAAGAAGCCGGAGAACAGGGTGCGCAAACCATCATTGAAATGGTTATGGGGGCAAAGGTGGATTATCGACAGCTCATTGGTTTTGAATATATTAGAGGAGAAAGTATCAGAAAAATCTGATGCTTTTTTACTGAGGGATAAAAATGGAATCGGTTCCATTTTTATGTTGACATTTTGGATGAAAGCGTTATTATATAAATGTGGAACCGGTACCAGAAATATCAGAGGAGAAGAATATGGCTTTAGATTATAGAAAATGTGCAGAAGAAATCTATGGATGCCTAGGGGGAAAAGATAATATTGCCTCAGTGGCGCATTGTGCAACAAGATTACGTTTAGCAATTGTTGATTCAAGTAAGGTAAAGGATAAAGACATTGAAGAGATTGAGGGTGTACAAGGGGTTTTTACATCCAATGGACAACTACAAATTATTTTAGGAACAGGAACGGTCAATAAAGTTTTTGATCAGTTTTTAGATGTGACAGGCTTAGAAGCAGGAACAAAGGATGATGTGAAAAATGCGGCTGCAAGTAATATGAATGTCGCAAAACGATTGATTAAATCCTTAGGGGATGTCTTTGTTCCAATTTTACCAGCAATCGTAGCTTCTGGTTTATTAATGGGTTTAGTTGAGGCTTTAGGAAAGGCTATTCCAGGCTTTGCGGCCAGTGATTGGTATGCATTCTTAGACATGATTGCGAATACAGCCTTTGCGTATTTACCAGTAATTGTAGCTGTTTCAGCTGCTCGTGTATTTGGTGGAAATATCTTCCTAGGAGCTGTTATTGGTTTGGCAATGATCCATTCGACCTTAACCAATGGTTGGTCTGCTGCTGATGGATATAATGTTTGGTACTTATTTGGACATATAAAGATTGGATCTTATACCTTAGGTCAAATTAATGTACTTGGATATCAAGGCCATGTCATTCCAGTCATGATTGCGGTTTATATGATGAGTAAGATTGAAAATCGCTTGCATAAGGTTGTTCCTGAAATGTTGGATTTGTTCATCACACCTCTAACAACTGTATTCGTTACTTTATTACTTACATTTACGATTGTTGGACCAGTTTTCTCTACAGCAGAAACGATGGTATTATCTGGAGCAAGAACATTAATTACGGTCGGTTATGGTGTAGGAGCCTTTGTGATGGGTGCTTTATATCCAGTAACGGTCGTTATGGGATTACATCATATGTATAATGTCATTGAAGCGGGACTTCTTGCTTCAAAGGAATTTGGAAACTTAAATATTTGGATGCCAATCGCATCGGCTGCAAACTTTGCCCAATTTGGTGCTTGTTTAGCTGTTGGAATCAAGGCGCATCAAGCGAAGACAAAAGCCGTTGCGATTCCATCATCGATTTCAGCATCATTAGGTATTACTGAACCTGCTATTTTTGGAATTAACATGCGATTTACAAAACCATTTGTTTGTGCAATGATTGGTGGAGCTGTTGGAGCTATGTTTGGTAGCTGGACAGGCCTAGGCGCTACGGCTTATGGTGTAACAGGAATTCCAGGCTTCTTAACCATCAATAAACCAGTGATTTATGCCATTATGTTATTAATTTCTGGTGGTGTAGCCTTTGTATTAACGATGTTTGCATGGAAAGAAGAAAAGAAAGAAGAAACAAAGTTTTCAGCACCAAGTCAAACTGTACTTTCTTCAAAAGAAGGAAGTGTTGTACAACCTATCAATGGACAAGTTGTTTCAGCAAGTGAAATCCCAGATCCAGTCTTTTCAAGTGAATCGATGGGAGCAAGTGTTGGAATTTTACCAAGTGATGGAAATGTTTTTGCACCATTTGATGGTGAAGTGAAGATGATTTTCCCTACTAACCATGCGATTGGTCTACAAAGTAATGAGGGAATGGAAGTATTGATTCATATTGGGGTTGATACCGTTGATATGAATGGTGATGGTTTTGAATCATTCGTGAAACAAGGCGATTCGATTAAAAAAGGTCAAAAGCTCATTGCCTTTGATCAAAAGAAAATTAAAGCAGCAGGACATAGTGATTGTGTCATTGTAGCACTAACAAATACAAATAATTTAACAGATGTGGAAAAGATAAAATGAATAAATATGAGTTAAAGTATCATTTAATGCCAGCCGGTCTAGGCTGGCTGAATGATCCAAATGGATTATGTCAATATAAGGGAATCTATCATATTTTCTATCAGTATTGTAAACAAGCCGATGGAAATGGAGACAAATGCTGGGGTCATTATACGACAAGAGATTTCAAATTATATGAAGATCAAGGAATTGCGTTATATCCCGATACAAGATTTGATAAAGATGGTGTATACAGTGGATCTTGTCTAGTAGAAGAAGATGGACTTCATTTTTTCTATACGGGAAATGTCAAATTACCAGGAGACCATGATTATACCCATTCTGGACGTTTATCCAATACGATGCATGTCTATTCGCAGGATGGAGTTCACTTTAGTGAAAAGGAAGTTGTTTTAGATAATAGCCAATATCCAAAGGATTTAACTTGTCATATTCGAGATCCAAAGGTATTCAAAAAGAAAGGGGAATACGTTTTGGTTCTAGGGGCTAGAAATAATAAGGATGAAGGATGTGTCTTGGTCTATACATCAAAGGATTTAAAAAAATGGACCTATAAGGAACGAATCTCTTCTGATGAGCCCTTTGGATATATGTGGGAGTGTCCTGACTTGATTACAATCAATGGGGAAACTTTCTTAATTTGTTGTCCACAAGGAATCGAAGCCCAAGGTGATTTGTATGCGAATGACAATCAAAATGGCTATTTTAAGATTGAAAAGAATAAGGCAAGTGATTATCAAACTTTAGATTATGGCTATGATTTTTATGCACCACAATCTTTTATAGATGAAAAAGGGCGACGAATACTCATTGCATGGATTGGACTACCGGATTCCGTACCAACCCATCCAACCTTAGAGCAAGGCTGGCAGCATTGTCTTTCTTTGCCAAGAGAATTAAAGAATGTGAATCATCAATTGGTTCAATATCCGATTCAAGAGATTCTTGATTTAAAGAAGAATACCCAATCATTGCGTATTTCACAACAGGGAACCACAGTTGATCATAAAGCGAGCCATATTCATGTGGAGCCTGTAAAACAATATTTTTCGATTCGATTAAATAATTTGGTTTTATCTTATGAAAAGAAAAAGTTCTCCTTACGTTTTCTAAAGGATCAAACCAATCGAATAGAAAGAAAGGTAGATGTGGATTCAATCGAACAATTGGATATTTTCTTAGACACATCACTTATTGAAATATTTATCAATAAAGGACAAAAGGCAATGTCTTCAAGATATTATGATGATTTTGATGCTTTGACTCTTTCCAGTGAGGAAGAAATGGAAATTCAATACAGTGAAATGGAAGCATTTGAATTAAAGTGAAAGGACAAATATGAATAAATTATATGGAAGCTTAGAGGCTGGTGGTACAAAATTTATTTGCGCAGTTGGAAATGAAGCATTTGAAATCATAGAAAAGTTTCAAATTCCAACGACAACACCAGAAGAAACCTTAAATGCATGTGTTCAATTTTTCTCAAGATTTTCTGAACTTGTTGCGATTTCTGTTGGGTCCTTTGGTCCTATTGATATTGATGAAAATTCAAAGACCTATGGATATATCACAAATACACCGAAGCCGAATTGGTCGAATGTAGATGTGGTAGGGGCTTTGAAAAAAGCCTTGGATGTATCTGTGTATTTCACAACAGATGTCAATAGTTCAGCTTATGGTGAAATGATGGCCTTCAGACAAGCAGGAAAAAAAGTAGATACCTTAGTTTATTATACGATTGGCACAGGCATTGGAGCTGGTGTTGTTCAAAAGGAAGAATTTGTTGGTGGAATAGGTCATCCAGAAATGGGACATTTCTATGTGTCAAAGCATCCATTGGATATTGAACATCATTTTAAAGGGGTATGCCCTTATCATGATGGATGTCTAGAAGGAATGGCTGCTGGACCAAGTCTAGAAGCACGTACAGGCATTCGTGGAGAGAACATTTCACAGGATAGTCCGGTATGGGATGTACAAGCTTATTATATTGCCCAAGCAGCTATGCAGGCTACCGTTACCTTTCGTCCCGATGTTATAGTCTTTGGCGGTGGAGTCATGGACCAAGCGCATATGTTAGAGCGTGTTCGAAGTCAATTTCTTAAGCTTTTAAATGGATATTTACCAATTCCTGAAATAGAAAGCTATATTGTGAAATCGACGGTTAAAGACAACGGCTCTGCAACCTTAGGGAATTTTGTATTAGCGAAAAAAATAAGTGAAGAAGCATAGGAAGCAAGAGCTTCCTATTTTTCATAAGTGAATGGTTTCACATATTTGAAATGATAGAATTAATGAACTAGTTGTGTTAGAATGATATCGTTTTAGGAAAGGAAGGATATTTTGAATAAACAAAAACTTTATCGAATCGGATTTTATTTGTTGGCATTATTGATTTTAGCATTAGGTCTTGAATTAAATAGTAAGACGGGCTTAGGTGTCTCTCCGATTATATCCATTGCGTATTCAACGTCTGTCTTGTTTCAAATTAATTTTCCAGATATGACTTTGATTTTATATATTGTGTTTGTTTTGGCGGAAATAATCATTCATGCGATTAGAAAAGAGAATAAGACACGTTTGATTTTAGATGCATTGCAGCTTCCTTTAAGCGTTGTATTTACTCGTTTCATGCATTTGTTTGATGAAGTAATTCCAGATTATACCACTCTAAGTGGATCCTTCTTTGGAACGATGACCGGTCGCGTCATCTTGTTGCTCGTAGCCATTGCCTTTACAGGCATTGGAGCGGCTATGTCTTTAAATATGCATATTATTCCAAATCCAGGAGATGGCATTGTGCAAGCAATTGCAGAATGTGTACACAAAAAGGTTGGATTTACAAAGAATTGTGTGGATGCAGTATGCATTGTGACTTCAATTGCGATTAGCTTATGCTTTATTGGGCATTTAGAAGGGGTAGCTATTGGTACCTTTATTGCGATGATTGGTACAGGAAGATGCATTGCACTCTTTAATTATTTAACAAAAGAAAAGTTAAATGCGACTTGTGGACTCGCAACGGATTGTCTATAAAAAATTGACATTTGTATCATTGATGTATACAATATTTGAAAAAGAGGACGATGTCCTTCTTTTTTTGCATTCGACATGAATAAAATTCATATCGAATATGAAAGGAATAGATTATGAGCTTAACAGATTTTGGAATTTTATTAGCGATTGTTATTTATTTAGTGGGAATGGTTTTTATTGGATTCAAGGTCATGGATCGAAATAAGACCGTTGGTGATTTTTATTTAGGTGGAAGACAATTAGGCCCTTTTGTGACAGCGATGAGTGCGGAAGCAAGTGATATGTCAAGCTGGCTTTTAATGGGAATACCGGGACTTGCGTATTTATCAGGGATTTCCGATGCGGGCTGGACGATTATTGGTTTAGCCATTGGAACCTATTTGAATTGGTTGATTGTTGCGAAGCGTTTACGTCAATATTCAGAGAAAATTGGAGCAATCACCATTCCTGAATTTTTTTCTAAGCGTTTTGATGACAAAAAAAATATTTTGATGTTGGTGGCTGCTTTATGGATTATTGTTTTCTTTATTCCATATACGGCAAGTGGTTTTGTTGCCTGTGGGAAATTGTTTCATTCCTTGTTTGGCATTAATTATCATCTTGCGATGATCGTTAGTGCATTTGTCATTGTAATTTATACCATGTTGGGAGGCTTTTTAGCAGCTTCGACAACCGATTTTGTTCAAAGTATCGTGATGACGATTGCTTTGATTATTGTAGTATGCTTTGGTATTTCTACTGTTGGAGGATTGGATTCTGTTTTATCGAGTGTGAAATCTTTACCAGGATATTTTAGTTTAACGCAAACCTATAATGTTTCGACACATAGTGCCATTTCTTGGAATGCTCTCACAATCATTTCAAAGGTTGCTTGGGGCTTAGGCTATTTTGGAATGCCACATATTTTATTACGTTTTATGGCTATTGATGATCATAAAAATTTAGTTATTAGTCGTCGTGTTGCGACGGTATGGGTCGTTATTTCAATGGCTGTATCGGTTTTAATTGGAATTGTTGCTTTAGCTATGAGTAATGCTGGCGTTTTAGAGGTCTTAGTTGGATCGGATTCAGAAACAGCCATCGTGCGTATTTCACATTTATTAAGTACCCATGGCTTTGTGTTTGCACTATTAGCGGGTGTTATCTTATCTGGTATTTTAGCTTCAACGATGTCAACATCAGATTCGCAATTATTAGCTGCATCAAGCTCAGTATCGAATGATATTTTAACTGGCTTTTTTGGCTTTGATTTTGATCAAAAGAAATGTTTGAAGATTTCACGTGCTTGTTTGTTGATTATTGCATTACTTGGAATTGTATTGGCATGGAATCCAAATAGTTCGGTATTCTCTATTGTATCCTTTGCGTGGGCTGGCTTTGGTGCAAGCTTTGGACCTGTTGTGCTTTTATCTTTATATTGGAAAAAAGCCAATAAATGGGGCGCTTTATTTGGAATGGCCTCTGGAGGTCTCGTTGTTTTTATCTGGCATTTCTTGATTAGTCCAATGGGTGGTGTCTTCTCGATTTATGAATTGTTACCTGGTTTTGTGATTTCATTCATTATTAATATCATCATTAGTTTAATAACTGGTGGAGCCTCAAAGAAAATCCAAGACGAATTTGTCAGCGTAAAGGATATGTAAGGATGGATATTAAATATTTAGAATTAATTGAAAATTTAAATCAGACACATAGCTTAACCTTAAGTGCGCAAAAATTAGGTTACACACAATCAGCCTTAAGTCACAGCATTAAAAAAATTGAAGAAAAATTAGGGGTGACCTTGTTATCACGAACCAATCATGGTGTTGCCTTAACAACCGAAGCTAAGTTTTTATTGCCTTATATACAATCAACAACAAAACAATATCATGCCTTTGAAGAAGCTGTCAGTGCTTTACATGGTTTGAAAAAAGGATCCATTACCATTGGGGCTTATTCAAGCATGGCTATTCATTGGTTGCCACAAATCATCGCAAAATTTCGTCAGGATTATCCTGAAATTCAAATTCATGTTCGAGAAGGCTATGCGGATCAAATATTAAATTGGATTCGTCAGGAAACGGTAGATTTTGGCTTTATGTCGAATGGTTCTGATACTTCTTTTACTTTCATTCCTTTTAAACAAGAACCTTTATATGCGGTCGCAAAGGAAGATTTTGTATTAAAAAAGGAGTGGCAAGGGAAGTTTCCCATTTCAGAATTTGAACAATATCCTTTTATTGCCAGTGAAATTGGGGTGGACAATGATGTTGCGATGGCTTTACGACAAGCCAGTGTGCAAGCAAATATTCAATTTTATTGCAAGCAAGATCAATCCATTATCGCAATGGTCCAAAATGGATTGGGACTCACCTTATTACCAAATTTGATTCTAAAGGATGTGAAGGGAATTCAAAAAATCCCTTTACAGGAAGAAATGAATCGAACCTTAGGGATTATGTATTGTTCCAAAAATCAATTGTCCCTTGCTTCAAAAACATTTATTGAAGTGGCACAAAAAATTGTGATTGATTGTTAAAGACTGTACAATAGTTGTACAGTCTTTTTTAGGTGATAATATGAAATTTAATGAAATAAAAATGGATCAAAAAATAGAGCAAGCCTTAAATCAATTGGGATATGAAGAAATGATGCCTATTCAATCGAAAGTGATTCCACTCATGAGAGAAGGAAAGGATTGTTTTGTACAATCTCGTACAGGCAGTGGAAAAACGATTGCGTATGGCATCCCGATTTTAGAGAGTTTGATTGAAAATCAAAAGGATGCGCAGGCTTTGATTTTAGTGCCAACAAGAGAATTAGCTTTACAGGTGGCAAAGGAAATTACATTGATTGGTACTTATAAGAAAGTAAAGTGTATGGTTTTAATTGGGAAGCAATCCTTATCTATGCAAATGGAAGATTTGAAACAAAGAAATCATATTATTGTTGGTACACCAGGGCGAATTTGGGATCATATCGAACAAGGAAATTTCAATACAGGTTCTATTCAAACACTAATTTTGGATGAAGCGGATGCCTTATTAAATCCGGATTTTTCTGAAACCATCGATAAAATTGTCGATGTTTTACCTTCTAAAAAACAAGTTGTTCTTGTTTCTGCAACGAAAAATGAGAATGTTCAATCCTTTATGAAAAAGGTGATGAAGAATCCGACGTTTATTCATATTGATGAAAAGAATCAACAAATCGAATCGTATTCTATTCTTGCCAAAGAGGAACAGAAAAATGAAGTTCTTATCGATCTTTTATGTCAAGAGATTCCTGCAGCTTGTATTATATTTTGTTCAACGCAAGAAAGAGTGAATCAGCTAACAGCATTTTTAAAACAGGAAAAAATATCTGTAGATGGGATTCATGCGGGTCTAGATCAAAAGGATCGGATTAAAATTCTAAATCAATTTAAAAAAGGAAAGCTTAGAATTTTAGTAGCAACCGATGTTTTAGCAAGAGGGATTGATATTGAGAAGGTAGATTTGATAATTAATTATGATTTGCCATCAACACAAACGATTTCTATTCATCGCATGGGCCGAAGTGGAAGAAAAAATGAAAAAGGGAAGGTCATCTCTTTTCAAGAAAAAATAAAGAAAGAAGATCATCTTTATGAACTGAGTCAAAAAAGAGACCAAAAGGCTCTTGAAATTTTATCTGAATCAAATCGTAAGATTACAAATAAAGAAAAAAAGGTAAGAAATGATATTCTTTGTTTATATATCAATGCGGGAAAAAGTAAGAAGATTCGAGCAGGTGATATTGTCGGTGCCATTGTTTCTTTAGATGGAATGGATTTAGAGGATATTGGTGTGATTCGTGTACAAGATCATCAAAGCTATGTTGATATTCATCATGATAAAGGTCGATTTGTCTTGGAGCATTTAAAGACAATCAAGAAAAAAAGAGTGAAGGTTGAAATCGCTCACTCTTAGAAAAATAAATGTTCAATAAGGATTTTAATACCTAATAAAATAAGAATACTTCCACCAAGGAACTCTGCATATTTTTCAAGTAGAGTTCCTACTTTTTTTCCGATAATGACACAAATAAAGGATAAGACAAAGGTGGTGCAACCAATGGTGACAGTAGCTTGAATCAGATTAACCTTTAAAAAGGCAAAGCTAACACCAACAGCTAAAGCATCAATACTTGTAGCAATGGCTAATAGAAGAATATCCTTAAAAGAAATAGAAGATAATTTTTCTTCATTTTCTTCTTGGTCTGGGTGAAGCCCTTCACGAATCATATTACCACCAATTAAACTTAATAAGAGGAAAGCAATCCAATGGTCAAAGGCTTGAATTGAATCGGCAAAGCGACTTCCTGCAAAGTAACCTATTGTGGGCATTAACCATTGAAAAAAACCAAATGCGAAAGCTAGAATAAAGGCATATTTTTTGATTTGTTTGGGATTCAAGCTCATGCCTTTCGCCAAAGAAACAGCACAGGCATCCATTGATAAACCGATTCCGATAAATAAAATTGTTAAAAAATCCATAATGTCCTCCAATAAAAAAGACTTATACGAAAAAAATCGCATAAGTCTTGTTTTTTACATTAAGCCAGATCGTTGATCAGTATGTTGACTTAAATACTTACGAAAGTAAGATAACTACTCCCTTATGATGGTTCTTACTTTATCAAAGTTTCAGAAGGGTAGCAATGAAAAACGGTTATTCAAAACTAACTGATAATTACATTTGTTTCTTTGTTTATATAATGGTAGCAGTAATTTAAGAAAAGACTTTTCAAATTAAAGCGATTAAGAAATATGGAGCGAATCTGCAAATGAACTCTAACGGTTATTTTCACCAAAAGGTGGAAGTTACTTTTCTCTTTTAACCTTTGCAATCTGAGGATCGACAAATTTATAAAGCGAGGATATAAATACGGTAAAAGGAGGAACTAGCTATGACTGAACCTATTATTCTTGATGAGGAAATTAAAGATGTTACTTCATTTTTAGATCAAATGATTGAGAGTTGGGAAAGACTAGCAAAAGAAAGCGAGAAACTTCCTAAACCTCTTGAATACATAAAATAATTATAGAATATCATTTAATACTGAGCAGACTAACCTCTGCTCTTTTATTATGGGGGAATCATGATAAAGATTCATGTTAGAGAAAGAGAAGATTCAAGTGTGATTACTGTACAAGGTCATTCTGATTATGTACCAAAGGAAAGTGATATTGTTTGTTCACTTTATATCGGATCTTAAACTGCTTCATATCAAGTCCATACAAAAACAAGATTCACTTACACAGACATGAGATGAGAAACTAGTACAGCTTTAAAGTTATTTATTAAAAGATGTAAAAGAAAAAAGAAGTAGAAGAAATGGATTCTTATACTTCTTTAATATGTGATATAAAATTGTTCCCTATTCTCCTTCTCGATCGATAAACATGATCATTAGACTGATAAAAAGGAAAATAACACTTACAAGTATTGTATAGGAGTGTAAATAAGATAAACACAAGTTTCCTATGATGGCTCCGAAGATAAAACAAAGAATGACAAAATAATAAAGAAAAGCTTTTTCTAAATTAGAAGTTTCTTTTTTATGTAAGAAAGACATCAGATTATCGGTGCCACTTCTTAAATTTCCAATACACATGGTTGTCGCAAATCCATTACCATGAATCTTTCGAAAGGCTTGAACCTGTATCCCACAAGCGAAGGAAGTTAAACTGTTCGCAATGAGATTGTAACGAGTAGGAATGAAGGCTACAACGCTTAATAATAGGATTTCAATAAAAACAGTAAATTGGCGCCAATGAAGTTTTTTCATTCTATGAAAGCGGATGAATTGACAAAGCGCAATTCCAATCGCAAATGAAAGTACAGGGAAAAGATAATGTAAAGTTAAATACCATTTTCCTTGTGAGGCATAAACGCCTAAAAGAAGCATATTTCCAGTTTGTGCATTCGCAAAAACCTCACCGCGATATAAATAAGAATAGGCATCCATGAGTCCACCACTCATTGCTAATAGGATGGCTAATTCAATTGATTCAGACATTTGTGTTGCTTTTTTCATAACGAGTTCAGTATATCATTATTTTTTTTAATTAAAAGTTTGAAAACGTTCTCAAAGAAAAAAGCTCGCTTAAGCGAGCTTTTGAATGAAGAATTGATTAAACAGTACCTTGAGCCTTCATAGCTTCAGCTACTTTTAAGAAGGCTGCAATGTTTGCTCCTAATACATAATCTTTTTCATGACCATATTCTTTAGCTGTATCACGAGATGTGTTGAAGATATTAACCATGATATCCTTTAATTTAGAATCAACTTCTTCAGCAGTCCATGATAAGTGTTGAGCATTTTGCGTCATTTCAAGACCACTACAAGCTACACCACCAGCATTTGAAGCTTTACCTGGAGCATAGAATACACCATGTTCTTTTAAGTAAGCAATTGCATCTGGAGTAGTAGGCATGTTTGCACCTTCACAAAGAGCGAAGACACCATTTTCAACTAATTTTTTAACGTCATCTAATTCAACTTCATTTTGAGTGGCACAAGGAAGTGCAACATCACATTTAATTGACCAAGGACGTTGACCTTCGTAATAAGTCGCATTTGGACGTTTTTCAACATATTCTTTAATACGTGCGCGACGAACTTCTTTGATGTCTTTTACTAATTCTACATCGATTCCATCTGGATCATAAACGAAACCATTAGAATCAGAAACAGTAACAACCTTAGCACCTAATTGAGTTGCTTTTTGAGCAGCATAGATAGCAACGTTTCCACTACCAGAAATACAAACTGTCTTACCATCAAAAGAAGTACCATTGTCATTTAATAAAGCTTCAGCGAAGTAGCAAAGACCATAACCTGTTGCTTCAGTACGGATTAAAGAACCACCGAATGTTAAACCTTTACCAGTTAAAACACCGCTCCATTCGTTCTTTAGACGTTTGTATTGACCAAATAAATAACCAACTTCACGTCCACCAACACCGATATCTCCTGCAGGAACATCTGTATCTGGTCCAATATGACGATACAATTCAGTCATGAAGCTTTGACAGAAGCGCATAACTTCTCCATCGCTCTTTCCTTTTGGATCAAAGTCAGATCCACCTTTTCCACCACCCATAGGTAATGTAGTTAAGGCATTTTTGAAGATTTGTTCAAAACCTAAGAATTTAATAATACTAACATTTACAGAAGGGTGAAAACGTAAACCACCTTTGTAAGGACCGATTGCTGAATTGAATTCAATACGGTATCCACGGTTAACTTGTGTTTTACCTTGGTCATCAACCCAAGGAACACGGAAGATGATTTGTCTTTCTGGTTCTACTAAACGAGTAAGAACATCATCATCAAGCTTTTCAGGATGAACTTCTTCAATTACTTTTAAAGAATGAAAAACTTCTTCAACAGCTTCTAAAAATTCACTGTCTCCTGGGTTACGTTGTTTTACAACTTCATAGATTGCATTTAAATCTGCCATGAAAATCCTCCTTATATATTTCCATAATATATTTCCGAGAAAACTATACCATATTTTGAAAAAACATTTCAATGTTTTCTAAATATTTACATCTGCTTTCATATCATGAACG
>CAVKAP010000037.1:0-6374 GCA_963654445.1 Segatella copri | reverse complement strand
TTCAGTAAGAATACATAAATAAAATTTTCAAAGAGCTATTCAATATCTGTATTTAGAATACAGCATGAATAGCTCTTTTTGTATTCTCTCAATTTGACGCTTACTTTTATACACATAATCAAGTGATAATGTAGCATATAGACTGAATGACTATTCGTATCGAATTCTCTAATGTTTTTCATACCTATATTATACAGCGACCGACCGAATATAACAAGAAATATTGAGCAATTCATCCCGCCACTTTCATTCTTTAGAAGTGGGGGATTTCTTGCTTAGAAAAATGTTAAAAATTTATGAGATGCACAATCGATGCATCTCTATTTTTATCTCTTAAGAACTACTCTTCCTATATAAAAAAGACTACCTAGATAAGAAACTATGTAGTCTTATTGTTCACAATTCAATTTCATAGAAAGCGTAATACATCATTAAAGGTCGCATAGACAAAAAGCAACATCAATAAGGCAAAGCTTGCCATAATGATTCTTTCAACAATTCTTTGATTGATCTTTCTTCGAAAGATTTGTTCAATCAAAAGAATTAAAACACGACCACCGTCTAAAGCAGGAATCGGTATCGCATTAAAAATACCAATATTTAAAGAAATCATCGCAAATAAAGATAAATAAGATCGTAATCCCATTTGTGTTGATTTACTTGTCACTGAAAAGATTCCAACAGGTCCTGATAGATTTTCAAGCCCTTGTCCATGAATCAAATGATACAAGCCTGAAAAAATTGCGGAGCCTGAATCCAACCAATCTTGGGTTCCATTTCCAAAGCCTTCATACCATTTGGTTTTATGTGCATAAGCTACAGATTGATAACCCAACAAATACACGCTATTTTCTTTGTCATAGCTTGGCTTGAAAGAAATTTGAAGGGTTTGTTTATCCCTAGAAACTGTAAATTGAATCGTATCATGATGATATTGAACCCATTCTAGTAATTCATATTGCGTTGTCGGCTTAATACTGTCTTTTCCGCTTTTGGCCTTTACAATATAATCCCCTTCTTGAAGACCAGCTTGTTGAGCAACTGAGTTTTCTTCAATTTTATAAACATATGGCTTCGCATCTTCTGTGACATAGCCTTTTGATATCGCAAGACCAACAAAAATAACCCAAGCTAACAGTGCATTCATCACAATACCCGCCAACATAACAAGGATTTGTTGGTAACAAGGCTTATTGTTTAAACGACGATCCGCGGGTACATTTTTTAACCATTCGTCTTCTTCATCCTGTGAACCATCTTCTTCCCCTGCCATCATGACATATCCACCTAAAGGAATGGCACGAATCGAAAACATCGTTTCCTTTCCTTGACGTTGATAGATTGCAGGTCCCATACCAATGGAGAATTCATGACAATAAATGCCATAATGACGTGCCACCATAAAATGACCAAATTCATGAATCACCACAATGACACTTAACATAAAGATAAAAGCAATTAGTCCTATGATAAATTGCATAGAATGCCCCCTTACATAAATATGTTAATTAGAATACCACAAAATAGAATATTCATCAAAAGAGAATCTACACGATCTAATACACCACCATGTCCTGGAAGCAGGTTGGAAAAATCTTTAATTTTAAAATAACGTTTGATTGCCGAAAAGGATAAATCCCCAATTTCCGCAATACCTGGGCATAAAAGACATAAAGGAATAATAATTTTTACATCAACCTGTGACCAATAAGTAAAGGAAACTATAAAGCTTAAAACAGCTCCAAAGACAATTCCTCCAGCTAAGCCTTCCCAGCTCTTTTTTGGAGACAGGCGAGGATTCATCTTGTGTTTTCCAAATTTACGACCAATATACCAAGCCCCTGTATCCGATCCATAGGTTGCGAAAACAATCGTTAATAAATAAAAATGATTATTTGAAAGCCATCCAATTGTTCGATAAATCAAGGAAAAAATCAAGAAATAGGTTAAACAATAGAAGGCATCCGATATATCATACGCTTCATCAAAAATCGTTAAGATCCAAAAGAAAATAGTTGTGATTGCACAAACCGAAAACATCCATCGATCACCGATAAAACGACTACAAAAGACCGTTAAAACCATCACCGGAATGACATAAATCGGCCATTTTTTAAAGTTCGGTGTAATATGCGCCCATTCATAAGCACCTGCACAAACTACAAAGGCTGCTAGAACCTCTAAAGGCCATCCACCTAACAACAAAGGAAGGGCAACGACAAGAATAATGACAATTGCGGTTACAACTCGTTTTTTCATGAACTAAGTCCTCCATAGCGACGATCTCTTTGATTGAATTGTTCGATGCAGGCCTTTAATTCTTCTTCACCAAAATCTGGCCAAGCTGTTGGTGTAAAGATAAATTCAGCATAAGCAATTTGCCACAACAAGAAATTTGAAATTCTTTGTTCGCCACTGGTTCGAATCAATAAATCAATATCCTCTGGAACCATTAAATATTGAGAGACTTCCTCTTCCGTTAAATCATTCTCTCGCTTACCCTCTAAGACCTCTTGGGCATAGCCTTGAATCGCAAGAAGCATTTCCCTGCGAGAACCATAATTGATGGCAATATCCAAATTTAATCCGGTATTGTCTTTGGTTTGATCCACCGCTTTACGAATCACCTTTTGAGTTGATTCTGGAAAACGTTCCAATTCACCCGCAAACGTAACACGAATGTTATTTTCCATCAATTCTTTAATATAACGGTTAAAAAAGATACCAGGTAGCTTACATAAATACCCAATTTCATCCTCTGGACGCTTCCAATTTTCGGTTGAAAAGGCATATAAAATACACTTTTTAATACCCATCTTATTTGCAGCAAGAGCAACCACACGAATTTGTTCTGCCCCTTGTTTATGACCAGCTGTACGTGGCAATCCCTTCGCCTTTGCCCAACGACCATTTCCATCCATAATAATCGCAATTGTTTCTGGAATTTTTGTCATTTCGATACCTCCTAAAAAAACCCAATATGAGAATTGGGCTTAAACGTTTAAAATATCTTTTTGTTTATTCTCGACAATGGAGTCTATTTCTTTAATGTATTTATCTGTTAATTTTTGAGATTCTTCTAATTCTTGTTTTTCTTCGTCTTCACGTAATTCTTTATCTTTTTTGATTGCATCATTGGCATCACGTCGAACATTACGAACCGCAACCTTAGCACTTTCACCATATTTTTGTGCTTCTTTCGCTAACTCCTTACGACGATCTTCCGTTAATGTAGGAACTTGAATACGTACTAAATCTGCTTCTCCTTGTGGATTTAAACCTAAATTGCTTGCTTGAACCGCATGTACAATAGCTTTTACTAAAGAACGATCGTAAGGCTTAATAACCAATTGCGTTCCTTCAACAACAGTAATACGAGCCATTTGATTAATTGGAGTTGGTGATCCATAATAATCTACCTCTACACGATCTAACATAGCTCCACTTGCACGTCCTGTACGTAATGTATGTAAATTACTTTCTAAATTTTCGATGGCTGACATCATTTTCATTTCAGCTAATTCTAAATAATCACTCATTTTATTCTACCCTTCTTTTGAAATAACGGTTCCATTCACTTCTTGTTTAACCGCCTTTAAAATATTTCCTTTTTCATTCATGTTGAATACAACCAAATCAATATCATTATCCATACACATACTGATTGCGGTTGAATCCATAACCTGTAATCCTTTATTTAATACATCCATATAAGCTAATGAATCAAATTTTTTTGCATCTGGATTTTTCTTTGGATCACTATCATAGACACCATCTACACCATTTTTAGCCATTAAGATAACATCTGCACCAATTTCAGAAGCTCTTAATGCAGCTGTTGTATCCGTAGAAAAATATGGATGTCCAGTTCCTGCACCAAAGATTACAACACGTCCCTTTTCCAAATGACGAATCGCTCTACGTAAGATAAAAGGTTCAGCTACCTCTTGCATATGCACCGCTGTTTGTACACGCGTTTGTACCCCAGCTTCTTCTAATGCATTTTGAACAGCTAAGGCATTAATTACCGTACCAAGCATTCCCATATAGTCACCTTGAGCACGATTCATTCCCATTTCTGCAAGCATTTTACCGCGAATAAAATTACCGCCTCCAACAACAAGCGCTAATTCTACACCTTCTTCTTGAATCTCTTTTAACTCTTGAGCGAGTCCTTTTAAAACTTCAGAATCAAAAGCTTGACCATCCCCAGCCAAAGCTTCACCACTTAATTTCAACAGAACACGTTTATACATATTATAAAACTCCTTTAATTTTATCGTTTTAATTATACACTAAATGCATTGGTCGCTCAATTTTTAATACAAAAAAAGGATGTACATTGTACATCCGATTTTAAAAACTATTTCATTTGTGCAGCTACTTCAGCAGCAAAATCTTCAACTTTCTTTTCCATTCCTTCACCAACTTGGAAACGAACGAATGATTTTACTTCTGATTTTTCTTCTTTTAGATATTGAGTAACTGTTTTCTTCGTATCTAAGAAGAATTCTTGATCAGCTAAACATTGATCCTTGAAGTGTTTTTTCACTTTTCCTTTTAAGATGTTTTCCAATACTTTTTCTGGTTTACCAGCCATTTTTGGATCATCTTTCATCATCTTCATTTGTAATTCTTTTTCATGTTCTACTGCATCTGAAGGAATATCAGCTTCTGTAGCATAGATTGGGTTCATTGAAGCAACTTGCATTGCGATGTTTTTAGCAACAGCTGCATCCCCTTTTACTACAGTTAAAGCAGAAATTGTTCCACCCATATGCATGTATGAACCAAATACTTCGTCATCTGCTTTTTCTACTACTTTAACACGACGGAAAGAAATTTTTTCTCCGATTGTTGCTGTAGCATTAACGATTAAATCATTAACTGTACCTTCACCAGTTTCAACGTTTAAAGCTTCTTCATCACTAGCTGGTTTTGCAGCTAATAAAGCTTTTTCAATTGTATTTAACATAGAAAGGAATTGTTCATTTTTTGCAACAAAGTCTGTTTCAGAGTTTACTTCGAAAACAATACCTGTATTTCCTTCAGTTGCAACTCTTGTTAAACCTTCAGCTGCAATACGTCCTGCTTTTTTAGCAGATTTAGCGATTCCTTTTTCACGAAGCCAATCTACGGCAGCAGTCATATCACCATTTGTTTCAGTTAAAGCCTTTTTGCAGTCCATCATTCCTGCACCAGTTTTTTCACGTAATTCTTTTACTTGTGAAGCTGTAATTGCCATGTTTATATCTCCCTTCTTTAATTATTATTCAGCTTTTTCAGCTGGTTTTGATTCTTGGTTTGCTTGTTCCGCATTACGGTTTCCATTGCGGTTAAAACGACGGTTACGACGTTCTTGATTTCTTCTACGACGTTCTTCATTCTTTTGACGACGACGACGTTCGTTTTCAGCGATTTGTGCTTCAACGTTTTTAATAACGTCTTCCATAGTTACATCGTTTTCTTCTTCATCTAAGTAAGCCATTTCTAATAAACCACCCTTAGCATCTACGATTGCATCTGCAATTAAAGTAGTGACTAAACGGATTGAACGGTTTGCATCATCATTTGAAGGAATTGCATAATCTGCATCATCTGGATCACAGTTTGTATCTAACATTGCGAATACAGGAATTCCTAATTTCTTAGCTTCTGCAACAGCATTGTGTTCTTCTTTTGGATCGATAATGAATAATGCATCTGGCAATTTCTTCATTTCTTTAACTCCACCTAAAGAGTTTTCCAATTTAGCTTTTTCTTTTTGAAGACCAGCTTGTTCTTTCTTTGTATATACTTCGATTTTTCCACTAGCTTCCATTTCTTCGATTTCAACTAAACGACGTACACGTTTTTGAATGGTACGGAAGTTTGTTAACATACCACCTAACCAACGGTTGTTTACATAGAATGAACCTGAACGTAAAGCTTGTTCTTGGATTACATCCGCAGCTTGTTTCTTTGTTCCTACAAATAAAACTTTACCACCACGTTCACTGATTGCTTTTAATTCAGCATAAGCAGCTTCGATTCCTTCTAAAGTTTTGTTTAAGTCTACAATATAGACTCCGTTACGGCTGGTATAGATGTATGGTTTCATCTTTGGATTCCAGCGACGAGTTTGGTGACCAAAATGAACACCATTCTCTAACAATTTTTTCATTGATACGATTTTTTCTGACATAATAGTCCTTCCTTTCCGTTACTCCTCCATCATTTCAAACTCCAGCAACACCTATAGTGCACGGGCTAAAGAATTCATGATGTGTGTATTTTTCGCACACTCGTGCCGAATTATGATATCACACTTTAAAATACGTGACAAGAATAAGTTTGCGCTCTATATCGGCAACATATTTAATCAGTGAATCTAT
>CAVKAP010000036.1:0-9889 GCA_963654445.1 Segatella copri | reverse complement strand
TATATGTTCTGCTCTAGGATGGGTAATGGCATACCCATAACTTGCACTACGACCTATCAGAAATGAACTGGTCAGCTACTATTGAGTGGCAGGTAGCAAGAATCCCCTTCCTTTAGGCATGGGGAGTGTCAACATTGCTTTGCCTATTCAAATGTTAATTGTGGCTCCCTTATCGTATCGTTTATCGAAATGTTTTGCATAAAGCCTATAAAAGGTTAAAGCATCTTGTTTGAATACAAGATGTTTTTTTTAAAAGAATGGTGGTAAAATTAGTGAAAGCTTACTATGGAGGTATCATATGGAATGTAATGAAGTAATTTATAACAGAAGAAGTATTCGCTTTTTTAAAGAAGGTAGTATAACAGAAGATCAAATCAATCAAATTATTGAAGCGGCGAATATGGCACCATCTTGGAAAAATTCACAGACACCACGTTATTATATTGCCACAAGTGAAGAAAGCATGAATAAAGTACGTGAAGCTTTGCCTGAAAGAAATGCGGCCAACACAAAGAATGCCGTAGCCCTTGTTGTCATGAGCTTTGAAAGAGGACGTGCTGGCTTTATGCGTAATGGTTCGCCAGATAATGAAGTTGGTGACGGATGGGGCTTCTTTGATAGCGGATTAGCTTGTCAAAACCTTGTTTTAAAGGCGCATGAATTAGGCTTTGGTTCTTTGATTATGGGAATTCGTGATGAACAAGTCCTACGTACAAATTGTCAAATTCCGGCAAGCCAAATTATTACGGCTGTGATTTCATTAGGTGTAGCAGACAATCATCCAAGTGCACCAAAGCGTAAGGACCTTACTGATATTATTGTTTCTTTGGGATAATGGCGACATTATCCTTTTTTTACGGCAACTTTACAAAGTTCATACACGGATTCGTTATACTTTTATAGGAAAGAAGGAAAAATATGACCATAGGAATTGTAGATGTTGGTTCCAATACCATACGAATGAATATCTATAAGATTGAAAAACAATCTTTTCAAGTAATTATGTCAAAAAAAGAAACGGTTGGATTAGTTTCTTATATAAAGAAAAAGAAATTAAGTAAAGAAGGAATTCAAGTCTTAAAAGAAACCCTAAATAATTTTAAAGAAATTGCGAAAATGATTCATTTGGAGGGTTTCTATGTCTTTGCGACAGCTTCCTTAAGAAATATTGAAAATACGGAGGAAGTTTTAAACATCATTCAAAAGAAATGTAAGATCAATATCGATTTGCTTTCTGGTAAGGAAGAAGGACGTATTTCTTTTAAAGGAGCAAAAAGTACATTGAAAGGGAAAAAAGGCTTGTATGTGGATACTGGTGGAGGAAGTACCGAAATCTTAAGCTACAATGGAAATGAGACAAAGGATATTGTTAGTTTACCCGTTGGTTCTTTAAATCTCTTTCAAAATTTTGTTGAACAGCTTATCCCTACAAAAAAAGAAGCACAAAAGATTATGGATGCAGTTGAATCAGAGTATAAAAAGATCTATAAAAAGAAAACCTCTTATTTATCCATTACTGGTGGAAGTATGCGAGCGATTCGTAAGCTTTTAGTTCATTTAGGCAAGATTGGTGAAGAGGATTATATCTTTGATAGTCATTTGATTCATGATTTGTATTCAGAGCTGATCAATATGGAATCAAAGGAAGTTACCCGTTTATTTTTAAAGGTGAAGGCCGATCGTGTCCATACTTTATTTACGGGATTATTGATAATTGATACCTTGATTCGATTAACGGAAGCGAAAGAAGTGCAAGTTTCAATCTATGGAATTCGAGAAGGATATCTAATGGAAAGGGTTTTAAAGCTATGACAACATTTATGCAAGATCGTGAGCTTTCTTGGTTGCGTTTTAATGAGCGTGTACTAGAAGAAGCAGCGGATCCGAGAGTACCATTATTAGAAAGATTAAAATTTGTTTCCATCTTTGTAAGCAATTTGGATGAATTCTTTATGGTTCGTTGTGGCTCGCTTTATGATTTAAGCTTAGTTGAGCCCAATCATAAGGATCATCGTAGTAAGATGACACCGAGTCAAGAATTAAATGCCATCTATCGAGAGGTGGCCAATTTATATCCGAAAAAAGATGAAGTGATGAAGAATATCAATCAAACATTGGAATCTTTACATATGGCTCGCCTATCAAAAAAGAATTTAAATAAGAAACAATTAAAATGGATGGAAGGCTATTTTGAAGCTCAAGTAGCTCCTATGTTATCTGCCATTATTTTAGGTGTTCAGCATCCTTTTCCACATCTAGAGAACAAAGCACAATATATTTTTGTTCGTCTAAAAACCAAGGAAAAGGAAAGCTATGGATTGGTGCCTGTTCCTAATTATCTCGATAGAATTATTGCGGTACCAGAAATGCAAGGGTCTTACATTCTTTTAGAGCATTTAATTTATCATATGGTGGATCGTATCTTCAGCAATTGTGAGGTTCTTTCAAAGACAATTGTTCGAGTAACAAGAAATGCGGATATCAACTTAAATGCCAAAGAAATGGATGAGGATGATGATTATCGAAGCTATATGAGCCATATCCTTAAGAAAAGAAGACGTTTAGCTCCTATTCGAATGGAGTATTATAAGCATCTAGATAAAGAGTGTAAGGATTACTTAATGAAAAAATTGGATTTACAGGCCAATCAAATCTTTGAATCGCATACACCACTAGAAATGAATTATGTCTTTGAATTGATTGATCAAATCCCAAAAAATTTGAAACAACCTTTATTGTATAAGGATTATAAACCGAACGCATGTCAAAATCTCAATTTGAATCAAAAGCTCATTCCCCAAATCCTACAAAAGGATGTGATTTTATTTTATCCTTTTGAAGATATTTCCATCTTTTTAAAATTATTGGATGAAGCCAGCAATTCAAAACATGTCGTATCGATTAAAATTACCATCTATCGTCTAGCTAAGCACAGTCGAATTGTGCGTGCTTTACAAAGAGCCAGTGAAAATGGTATCGAAGTAACGGTCTTAATGGAGCTTCGTGCACGCTTTGATGAACAGCACAACATAACGGCTGCTCAAGAATTAGAAGAGGCTGGATGTACTGTGATTTATGGCTTTGAACAATATAAGGTGCATTCCAAGGTTCTACAAATTGTTTTAAAAACGCATAAGGGAATGAAGACGATTACTCAAATTGGAACAGGTAATTACAATGAAAAAACCAGTCGAATGTATACGGATATCTCCTATATTACTGGACGTGATGGCATTGGCATGGATGGAGGGCATTTCTTTCAAAACATGGCCATATCGGATGTGAATGGAAAGTATTCTTACTTATGGGTCTCTCCAAATCAATTAAAGCGTTGTGTCCTAAGTCATATTGATGAACAAATAGAACGGGCAAAGCTGAATGAAGAAGCCTTTATTGCGCTTAAAATGAATTCGATGACCGATGTAGAAATTATGCAACGATTAAAAGAAGCTAGTCAAGCCGGTGTTAAGGTGCATATGATTATTCGTGGGATTTGTTGTATACTACCAGGAATTGAAGGTTTAACGGAAAATATTGAAGTGCATTCCATTGTTGGACGTTTCTTAGAGCATTCAAGAATCTATTGGTTTGGTCCAAAAGAGCAATGTAAGATTTATATTTCAAGTGCTGATTTTATGACACGAAACACAGAAAAGAGAGTAGAGGTGGCTTGTCCAATCGTTGATCAAGATTGTAAAAAGCTTGTCATGGAATACTTTGAGGATCAATGGAGAGATAATGTAAAAACGCGGATTATGCAAAAGGATGGAACCTATCAACAGGTAGAAACAATGGCTGAAGCCTATGATTATCAGGATGCATATATACGAAAAAAGCCAATTGTAAAGGAAGAAAAGGCCTCTTTTCTTCAAACATTATTCAAAAGAAAAAGATTTGACTAGTCTTGGTCAAATCTTTTTAATAGCTCACTTTTCACTTTTGTATATTTCTTTTCTGGAATCGGAAGAATAGCGCCATCATCCATATGAACAGAAAAGCGTTGAATGGATTGAACGTATTGAGGATTAACAAGATAGCTGGCATGAATACGAATAAAGCCTCCATTTAAGCGTTTTGCGATGGAAGATAGTCTTTCACAGCATTCAAAGCTTTCTTCTGGTAGATGAATTATCGTGTGCTGGTTCATACTTTCCATATAAAGAATAGCATCAGGATAGATATAATGAATAGAATTGGCAAGTCCCTTAAAAAAGACTTTATTCCCTGAGCCCTTATAGAGAGGCATTTCTGGGCTGTCTTCATAATAGTGAATTGGATAAATTGTATCACGAGCATCATAATCAATCTCATTTGAAATATGACAAACGATGATTTGTGCTTGTTCTTTTTTGATTTGCCAGGTTAATGAAATACGTTGGGATACACGATTTGTACTTCCATCCGGCCAAAAGGTATCAACGATAAAGCAGAGGAGAACCTCACAACACCTTGAAGAAATAGAAACAGGGGTTGCACTTAGATTGTAGACTTTAAATTGAAGATTATTGTTTTCTTTTTTAAAGGCTTCAATCAGCTTATCCTTGCTTCGAATGATTTGATTTTTAGCAGGACCAATCCATAAGATATTTTCATGCAAGTGATTAAAAAAGGGATTTAGATTGTTTTCATAGTATTGCGATAAGATATCTATTGATAATTTTGAAAGCTCTGAAACCAACATAAGGACCTCCAATAAGTCATTTTTGTATTTTAACAAGTTATTTTCTTCTATTATATTGTCTTTTATTTTGAGAATCAATATAATAGAGACAGATGTACACATAACGTTCGGATCCAACAGGAAAGGGGGAAGTGAACGATGAAAAGTAAATATGAAAAACCAAGCTTAGAAATTGTATCTTTTACCAGTGAGGATATTATTACAACCAGTGGCGGCTGTGCTGGAGACTGCCTTGAAGTATGTGAAGGTAAGTGTCACAATATTTGTGATTATGATTGCGCAAGCGTAACAGTTGCATCATAATTCGAATGAAAGGAAAACTTGTGAGTTGTGTGACTTACAAGTTTTTTTGTGTAAAAAAATGGATCTCATTTGAGATCCATTTTACTTATAGCCAGCTAAATAAATTGTATAGATTCTTTCGTGTAGATCCAATAATACCGGAGAAGTTTTGGTAGGTATTACCACTTTGATTGTAGTCATTTGTCGTCACATCATCATCAGTTTCACCACTTCCACTTTGATTATAAGTCGAAGCGTTGTTTGAAGAGTTTGAGCTATTACTGTCATCACTGCTTGATGAGGAAGAAGAGCTTGAACTCTTATCCGATGAAGTGGTTGATGAATCACCTTTTGATAGATATTGGGTTTCAATATAACCACTACCATATTTTGATACGCCAGAGGTTGCGGCAATATCAGTATAGGTTCCATAGGTTTGGCAATAATCTAACATATAATGTGTAATCTTAAAGGCTTGAGTATAACTGCTGATAGCACTTACTGGAATGTAGTAGCCTTGTTGCTGGTAGATTGACGTATACCCTGACCAAGTCGCAATTGTAAATTGACTCGTATAACCAACAGACCATTCATCCTTGATGGCACTTTGTGGAATACCATATTGTAAACCATCTGTACCCCAATCGGATGTACCTGATTTACCATAAACAGGATATGAGCTCTTTAAGATATCGTTGAAGTTGACATAACCACCATGAACAACTTTATAAAGTAAGAAGCTCATCATAAAGGCAGCATCCTCACTAATGACATTGGTTGTCGTTGCATTCGTTTTAAATTCTTTATTATCGGTTCGACGAATCGCGGTACGAACCATATGGGCATCGACACGATTTCCTTTATTAGCAAAGATAGAATAAGCACTGGCTTGTTGAATTGGAGTCGCATACATACTTCCACCACCGATGGAATATTGTTCATTAAAGTCGGCCGCAACATCCTCATCATAACCAAGCTTTAAACAGAATTCACGCCAATAATTGTAGCCTTTGGCATCAATCAAATCCAACATTGCTTGGGCAGCCGTTGTATTCTTAGAAACACCAAGTGCTTGGGCCAATGAAATATTTCCAGAGTAGGTTCCATCCGAGTTATTCAAGTAAGTACCACTCTTCCAATAATCCTTCTTCTTATCGTTTACAGTATGTTCTGTTGACCATCCTAAAATATCAAAGGTTGAACAATATGCTAACAATGGTTTCATGGAAGAACCAGGCTGTTTACGGTCATTCGCATTATTAATCTTTGTAGAATCGGTATGATAGGTTCGTCCAGGACCAATCGCAATGATTTCACCAGTTGAATTATCAATTACACTAAATCCAACATCAAAGGCATCATTCGGGAAGGCAATAGTTTCACCCTTACAAATCTTATCCGCTTCATTTTGAACGCTTGTATTTAATGAAGTATAAATATCCATTGGAATAACACCAGGATCTTGACCGGTTAATTCTTTGACTTCATCAATGACCATATCAATATAAGCTTCATTTGGATCCTCGGAATCCGATGTTTGAACCTGTGGATTTAAAGAATACGATAATTTGGTATTAACCGCTAAATCATGCTCAGTCTGTGTAATATAACCATGTTGGAGCATTAAATCTAAGGTTGTATTTCGACGATTTTGACCAGCGGTCAAGTGATCGACGGTAGGATCAGTTTCATTAGCTAATGGATTGTATTGACCTGGGGCATTGATACAACCAGCTAAGAAAGCTGCTTCTTCTAGGTTAATATCTTGAACATCCTTTCCAAAATAATATTGGCAGGCTTTTTGAATTCCACGTGTAGAGTTGCCGGAACCAAACCAAATACGATTGACATAGTATTCAAAGATTTGTTCCTTGCTGACGCTTTGTTCAGCAACCAAGGATAAATAGATTTCTTGTACCTTCAATTTAATTTGATCATATTTTGAAAGTGAACCATTTTCCTTAATTAATTTTTGTTCTTGGTTTTTCGTGAATGAGTTATCGATCATCTGCATGGTCAAAGTCGATCCACCTTGATCAAAGCTTCCACTCTTTAAGTCGGTGATTGCAGCCGATAAGAAACGAGGTAAGTCAAATCCATTGTGATCAAAGAAACGAGAATCTTCAATCGATAAGAAGGCATCAATAACCGATTGAGGCAAATCCTTGTATTTCACATCATCACGGATTTCTTGTCCAAATTCATAAACCAAGTTTCCATTGGTATCATAAATTCTAGAATTTGACATGGTTTGTAGACCATCCTGTGAAAAGCGCATTCCTTCTGGATCATTAATGATATTGACTAAAACAAAGAATACGGAAATACAGCCTACTAAGAAACAAGTTAAAATACATATCGCAAGCTTGTTCCATATATCTAATCTTCTTTTCTTTTTCTTTGGTCCTTGCGAAGGCTTCTTTTCGCTTTTAGGAACCGACTTCTTTACTTTATTTAAGAAATTTGCCATTAGACTTCCTCCTAAAAATAAATTGAATCAACAACCTTCAAGTAAGCTAAACGTGGATTAAAGCCCTCTTGAATAATAAAACCATTCTTTGTAAACCAAGTGTAGGGAATGGATTGTCGATCGGTTGCATACATTTCATTGATTAGTTTTTCTGAATCAATCAAATAGGTTTCATTATAGAATGTAAAACGAATAATGAAAAAACCAATTCCTCCCTGTAGATGCACCTTTTTTAAGTGATCTACTTGATGAGGATGAATCATGAATAAAGGGAAATTCGTTTTATTTTTTGTTTCCTTCGCTTCAAAATCAATATATCGACCTCGATAGAGACCATTATAATCGGTTGTTGAAGGGGTTCGATAATAAGCTTCAACAATTTTTGCACGATTTCGACTGGGGTAATCAACCCGTACGACTTGAATCGGTGTCGGCTTCTTATATATTAAAGCAATATCGTTGGCGCGATAGTAAGCATTTGACTCATTAACATCACTTTCTAGACGCATCCCACGACCGCTATGGATATTTCTTGCTGAGCTTGTTCCACTTTGTTTCATTCCATTTGGATATTTGATTGCACTCATCGAATCAATTATACTTTAAAACAATAGAACATTCAAACTTCTGGTTGATTTTTTGAGGTAAAAACGGCATAATGAGAAATAGTATTGGGGGAAATTATTATTATGGCAAAAAATATGAATTTAACAGCTCAAGATGTTTATTCTAAAGAATTCCATGTCGATTTAAAAGGATATGCACCTGCTGAAGTTGATGCATTTTTAGACCAGGTAATTGAAGACTACCAGGAATATGATGAAAAAGTAGAGGAATTGAGTCAAGCAATTACTCGTTATGAACAAAAAATAAATGAATTACAAGCAAAGATTGTCGAATTAAATGCGGATAATCGAAAGCTACAAGAAACAATGCGTAGTGGTATGGTTAATGGAAATAACAGTGACCAAGTCGATATCCTAAAACGTATTTCTCGATTAGAGCAAGCTGTATTCCACAACAATCAAAATAAGGGTCAATCCTATCGACCTAAAAACAAACGTAAATACAACAACAATGCTCAACAATCAAATAATCAAAACCAATCAAAAGAAAAAGAAGATTAATATATTCAAAACGCAGTCGCTGGCATAAAAGCTAGAGGAAAGTCCATGCTCGCACAATCTGCGATGATTGTAGTGTTTGTGCTAGATGAATCAATAAGTCTAGGCATTAATTTGACGGCAACTTTAATCCTAAGGGCAACTATGGAAGCGAGTTTGAAAGTGCCACAGAGACGAGTCTTGTTGGAAACGGCAAGAGTGGAACGGGTAAACCCCACAAGCGAGAAACCCAAATTTGGTAGGGGAGTCAGCTGGAATGAATTGAAAGGAAGGCTGGATATCGAAAGATATAGATAAATGGCTGCATATACAGAACATGGCTTATGATTTGAGTATATTTGGGCAAGGGAATCCTTGCCTTTTTTCAAGGAAGGAGGAATCGTATGTTGGAATATTTTAAGACAAATGAAAATGGTACCGTCCAACTTAACGAGCCAGAAACAGGCTGTTGGATCAATGCGATTGCTCCGAGTAAAGAAGAACGAGATTTTTTAACCAATCATATTGGTGTTTTACCGGAATTTGTCAAATCATCATTGGATGAAGAAGAATCTTCTCACTTGGATTATGATGATGATTTAGGACAGACCCTAGTGATTGTCGATTATCCAGAGGTAGATGGAGATCATAGTGAATATTTTACTTGTCCTATGGGCGTGGTCATTATGCATGGATATATTGTGACCATTTCGCTCTATGAAAGCTGGGGCATTGATGCTCTAAAGCGAGGAAAGATCAAAGGAATTGATACGCGTTTAAAAACACGACTTTTATTATCTTTGTTGCTTCTGATTTCGCAACGCTTTTTGATGTGCTTGCGTCAAATTGATCGTTTATCAACACAAACCGAAGCGCGTCTCCAACAAAGTTTAGATAATGAAGGCTTGTTAAGACTTTTAGCACTTGAGAAGTCTTTGGTCTATTTTTCAACCTCACTAAAATCTGATGAAACAACACTTCAAAAAATTCATCGAGGTAAACAAATTAAATTGTATGAAGAAGATGAAGACCTATGGGAAGATGTTGTCATCGAGATCAACCAGGCAAACGAAATGTGTAATATTTATTCCAATATTTTGTCACAGATGCGTGAAACCTATAACAGTGTCATTTCAAACAATATGAATAATGTCATGAAAATGTTGGCCATCGTAACGGTGGTTCTATCTATTCCAAATATCATTTATGCATTTTATGGCATGAATGTAGACTTACCGGTTCCATATGCATGGTTCCCATGCTTCTTAACGGTTGTAGGCTGTGTAGGTGCTGTGGTTTGGTTAATGAACAGTAAAAAATTTAAATAATGAATTGTATCGGTCCGTTTACGGA
>CAVKAP010000035.1:0-7548 GCA_963654445.1 Segatella copri | reverse complement strand
CTTTTTTTCTTTATGTGCATTTTTCTTTGTGTCTTATTTTGGACGCTATCAGCCTGTCTCCTTGGATTTGGTCTCACCAAGTACGAAAACCTGTGAAATTAAAGGAGAGGTAAAAAATCCAGGCGTTTATACGATTCAATGGGAGGATACGATACAGGATTTGGTATCGCAAGCCGGTGGACTGTTAGATACGGCAGATACGTCTTCCATTTCAATGGTAAAGGATATTAATGATAAGGAAGTTGTAGTTATTCCAAAAAAAGAGGAAGGTGTAGTAAAAAAGATTTCCATTAATAGTGCAACACTTGAACAATTGGATGAGCTTCCTGGAATCGGACCTTCGATTGCACAACGTATTATTGACTATCGACAAGAGAAGCCATTTTCTTCTTTAGAAGAAATCATGGAGGTAAAGGGCATTGGAGAATCAATTTATGCCAAAATAAAGGATCAAATCATCCTATGAAAAATATACGTTTCTATTTAGTATGTGCGTTTTGGTTCTTGTTATGTTTAAAGGACTGGATTTGGATTCCTTTCTTTTCGCTTATCTTTTTATTTTATTTTTATTTGCGATTTCATAAGAAATGGGTTCTTTTCCTTTACTTGATTTTAAGCGTTTGGGCTTGTGTTTTACTTAATCCAAAGGAAGTAGAAGCAAAGCCAGGACAATACACAATCGTTCAAATTAAAACAAATTATGTCATCGCAAAAAAGGATCAATGTAAAATTATTCTTTATGGTCTGAAGAACCCTAATTTCTTTGAAGTCTATGAAGTAAAGAAAATAGAAAAATGTTCAGAGCTAAAGAACATCAATCAGTTTTCCTTTTTAGACTATTTAAAAAAAGACCATATTACCTATTGTGCAAGTGTTTCTGATCAAGATATTCGTCAATCGAGTCATTCTTTAAAAGCACGTATTTATAGTGCAATTAAATCGAATGAATTGCTCTGTGCAAATTTATATGGCATTCAAAATGAAAATATTCTCATGGAATTAGGATTGCCTATTATTAGCTCTTATTATGTTTTATATTCCATCTTACGTCGACACTTTTCACAACGTCCAGTGCAGATTAGCTTGCTGATTTTAATGATGATATATGGGTATTTATTTGTCTATTCCATTTCTATTGTTCGTTTTATTTGTTTTCAATGCAGTAAATTGATGTTTAAAGATTGGAAGGATCAAATGAGCTTTTCTCTATTTGTATTTTTACAATTGTTGCCAGGTCATGCTTTGGATTTTTCTATTGTTTTTCCAGTCTTGTATCGTTTGTGTTTTTATTATGTTTCGGATTCGAATAAAAGATGGATTCTACAAAAGCTTCTTTTGATTTTTTCGCAATTTATTTATTTTCATGAAGTGGATTTCTTCTTATTTTTCTTTTTTTCACCATTGCGAAAGGTACAATTTCTTGCCTTGCTTGCTAGCTTTTTTCATCTATCTATCCCGTTTTTTACAAGCTGGATTGGAAAATGGACGTATCATTATGTACCTGGATTGCTCTTCTTTTTTCTTTTATTACTTTTAATCGTCAAACGAAAGAAGATTCTTATCATCCTCTTATGTCTTTGTCCTTTTTTTGAATCACATCTTGATCCATTCTTTCATGTCTATCTTATAAATGTTGGGCAGGGTGATTGTACTTTAATTGTGGAGCCCTTTCATAAAAGTGCAGTTATGATTGATTGTGGTCAAAATTTATATCGTGATAATGTAAAGAAAATTATTTTACCTGTCTTAGAAGATTTACAAATTCATCAATTAACGGCATTAATCTGTACGCATGATGATTTTGATCATTCGGGTGGTAAAGAGGAATTGATGGAAAATATAGAGATTGAACAAGTCATTACATCACGTGATGAGCAAGTGCATGTTTCTTATCCTTTTTATTCTTTGCTTGCAAAGCGAGAAGCAAAAGATGAAAATGATGAAAGTATTGTTTCTTATTTTAGCTATGATGATGTTTCTTATTTATGGATGGGGGATGCTTCAATCGATATTGAAAAACAGCTTCTTGCAAGCTATCAATTGGATGTCGATGTTTTAAAGCTAGGACATCATGGTTCAAAAACATCAAGCTCCTATGCCTTTTTAGATGCATTAAGACCGAAAATTGGATTGATTTCCGTTGGCAAAAAGAATCGATATGGACATCCTTCAACGCAGGTTGTAGCCAATTGTCATGATTTAGGAATTGAAACCTTAGCAACGAAAGATTTAGGCATGATTCATATCTTTAGCTTTCATTCCTTTCTGTTCTTTGAAAGTGCAACGCATTTGATTGGTCGGATTTCATAAGTTTTTGATATAATATCTCTATGAATTATATTTTATATGGAAATGACGAAAATCGCATGAAACAAAAGATGGATTCATTGAAAAAAAAGCATGCCATAGAAGAGCTTATTGCCTTTGATTGTAATCAAAGTGATCAAAGTGATATTTTAAACGAAATGGATTCATTTTCAATCTTTGATCAAAAGAAGATGTTGATTTTAAAAAATGCCAGCTTTTTATCCAGTAAGGATACAACACATTTTAATTTAGAAGCGTTTGCGAAAAGATCGGATGCCAATGATCAATTGATTGTGGTCTATTGTTGTCTTAGTGAAAAGTTAGATAAACGAAAAAAGCTTGTAAAACAAATGATTGAACAATCGACAGTCATCTCTTGTTTAAACTTAGATGATCAATCCAAAAATTCTTATTTAATAGAACTAATGAAGGAAAAAAAGGTTTCCTTTGATCGAGATGCCTTTAAATGGTTTTCGAATCGTGTAGGGAACAATCCGATTCGAATCGAAAGTGAAGTTGAAAAATGTTCGATTTATTCCGATCACATTACTTTAGAAGATTGTAAAGCCCTTGTTTCTATTGAACCATTGGATAATGTTTTTAAAATGACCGATGCGCTATTAGATGGGAAAGCTTTATTATTGTTATCCTATTATCGAAATTTTCGAAAACTAAATATGAGCTCATCTGCCATTGTCAGCTTATTAGCTGGACAGCTTCGCTTTTTATTTCAAGTTAGAGTTTGTATGGAGAAGGGGCTTAATCAAAATCAAATTGCACAAGAAATGCATGCCCATCCATACCGAATTAAAGTGAATATGCAAAGAGCCTATCGTTTTGATTTAGATCAATTGCTTGATCAGCTTTGTCAGTTGGCTGAATATGATCAATCAAGAAAATTAGGTTTGGTAAATGAAGATGAAGGATTTGAACAATTTATTTTGAATCTATTAAAGGAGTGAAAAAATTCACTCCTTTTTTGCAAAAAAAAAGATTCATATGAATCTTTTTATTGAATACTATTTACAGCTTTAGCTAAACGTGATTTTTGACGAGCTGCATAATTCTTATGATGTACGCCTTTAGCAACAGCGCTATCTAATTTTGAACAGCAATCATTATACGCAGCAACAGCAGCTTCTTTATCTTTAGCATCTACAGCAGCTAATACTTTTTTAATGCTTGTTTTCAATGCTGATTTTCTAGAAGTAACTAACTTATGTGCTTTGTTATTTGTTTTAACACGTTTTTTCTGAGATTGAATTTGTGGCATGGCTTGCACCTCCTGACATAAATTTGCAAATGGATTATAGCAAATTCTAATCTTCTTTGCAACACAAGAGTAAAAAAATAAGGTATAATACACAAGTTAGGTCTTTACTTAGAGATGAAAAGGAGGAAATGCATAATGAAAAATGAGTTCAACATTTTATTTATGGGAACGCCCCAAATTGCGGCTACGGTTTTAAAAGCATTGCTAGATGCAAATGTTTCGATAAAGCTTGTTATTACGCAACCCGATAAAAAGGTGGGACGTAAACAAAAAGTACTTTATTCACCTGTTAAACAAATTGCGATTGATCATAGCCTTGATGTTTTTCAGCCTAGAAAAATTCGAGAGGATTATCAAACAATTTTAGATTATAAACCTGATTTAATTATTACCTGTGCGTATGGACAATTAGTTCCAGATGAAATTTTAAATGCGCCAAAATTTGGTTGTGTGAATCTACATGGGTCCCTTTTGCCGAAATATCGTGGAGGAGCCCCTATCCAAAGAGCGATTTGGAATGGAGAAAGTAAATCAGGCATGTCATTAATGAAAATGGTACATGGCTTAGATGAAGGACCTGTATTGGCGACCCAGGAAATTGATATTTCTTCAGAAGATACATCAACTAGCTTATTTGAGAAAATGGCTTTAGCTGCCAGTCAATTGATTTTAGAAAAATTGGATGAGGTTTGTTCAGTTGATGCAAAATACATTGCGCAAGATAATCAATTGGCGACCTATGCCCCCATCATTAAAAAAGAAGAAGAGCATCTTGATTTAAATAAATCAGATCAAGAAATATGCAATCAAATTCGTGCCCTTGCCAAACAACCGGGAGCTTTTGTTTATTTAAAAAAGAAAAAATGGAAAATTTTATCCGCAAGCTATTTGAATGAGAAAAAAGGATCCTTTAAGGAAATCATCGGTTGGACTAATGATGCCTATGCCTTAGCTTTACATGAAGGCACCTTATTAATTCATCAATGTCAAATGGAAGGGAAACCGGTTTTAGACGCAAAGGATTTTTATAATGGACAGGGTCGAAATCTAGTCGGCCAAATTGTTGAATAGGAGGGGTTCTATGGATCAAAAACATATTCGTAATTTTTCCATCATTGCGCATATCGATCATGGGAAATCCACTTTAGCTGACCGTATTCTTGAATTGACAAATACGGTAGAAAAAAGAGAAATGAAAGCCCAAATCCTTGATTCAATGGATTTGGAAAGAGAACGTGGGATTACTATTAAGCTAAATGCTGTTGAGCTTTTGTATCATGCCATAGATGGACAGGACTATATCTTTCATTTAATTGATACCCCTGGCCATGTGGATTTTTCTTATGAGGTCAGTCGTTCTCTTGCGGCATGTGAGGGAGCCATCTTAGTTGTTGATGCAGCCCAAGGTGTACAAGCGCAGACCTTAGCCAATGTTTATCTTGCTTTAGAAAATGATTTAGAGATTCTACCGGTTATCAATAAAATTGATTTACCTAGTGCACAGCCAGAGGTTGTTAAAAAAGAGATTGAAGATCTCATTGGTTTAGATTGTTCAGAAGCTGTTGAGATTTCGGCAAAAAGTGGTTTAAATGTTGAAGCCGTTTTAGAAGAAATTGTGAATAAGCTACCAAGCCCAAGCGGTGATTCAAAGGGTGATCTTCAAGCCTTAGTCTTTGATTCTCTCTATGATGCATATCGCGGTGTCATTGCTTTTGTTTCGGTTAAAAATGGATGTATCCGTCCGAAGGATAAAATTCGTTTTATGGCAACGGGAGCTGAATATGAAGTATTAGAGGTTGGTGTGCATACACCAAAGGAAGTAACACGAAATCAATTGAATACTGGAGATGTTGGATGGATCAGTGCAGCAATTAAAAATATTGAAGATGTACGTGTCGGTGATACCATTACCCATTGTGACCATCCTGCCAAAGAGCCACTTGTTGGTTATCGTGAGATGAATCCGATGGTTTATTGTGGATTGTATCCAGTAGATAATGCCCGTTATGATGATTTAAAAGAGGCTTTAGAAAAATTGAAATTAAATGATGCCTCTTTACAATTTGAACCCGAAACATCACAAGCTTTAGGTTTTGGTTTTCGTTGTGGCTTTCTAGGTCTTTTACATATGGACGTTGTTGAAGAGCGCTTAGAAAGAGAATACAACCTCGAATTGATTGCGACCAGTCCTTCGGTTATTTATCATGTCTATAAGACCGACAATACTATGGAAGCGATTGATAATCCGAGTGCTTTGCCACCTGCTCAAACCATTGATCATATTGAAGAGCCATATGTGAAAGCTGAAATTCTAGTTCCAAAGGAATATGTAGGAGCGATGATGGATCTATGTCAGAAAAAGCGTGGAGAGTATGTAGATTTACAGGTTTTAGATGATATACGAATGCAGTTGGTCTATGATCTTCCATTGAGTGAAATTATCTTTGATTTCTTTGACAAAATGAAAAGTGCAACCAAAGGCTATGCTTCTTTAGATTATGAATTGATTGGCTATCGTACCAGCAATCTAGTTAAGATGGATATCTTATTAAATGGACAAATGGTCGATGCCTTATCTACGATTGTTTATCGTGATTTTGCTTTTAATCGAGGAAATGCCATGGCTATTAAATTAAAGGATTTAATTCCTAAGCAACAATTTGAAATTCCAGTTCAAGCTGCGATTGGTGGCAAGGTTATTGCCCGTACAAATATTAAAGCTCTAAGAAAAAATGTCTTGGCAAAATGCTACGGCGGGGATATTTCACGAAAGAAGAAGCTTCTTGAAAAACAAAAAGAAGGAAAGAAACGAATGAAGATGGTCGGTTCGGTTGAAATTCCACAGGAAGCCTTTATGGCTGTTCTTTCCATGGATGATGACTAAGCATATTTATGTCCATATTCCATTTTGTGATTCGATTTGTTTCTATTGTGATTTTTTTCGATTGATTGCAAGTGAAACAGTTAAACAAGCATGGTTGAAACAAATCATCAAAGAGATCAAGGAAAGAGATTTAGAAGAAATTGAAACCTTGTATTTTGGAGGGGGAACCCCTTCATGTTTACCGATTGAAGCCATTGAAGAAATAGCCAATTGTTTTCTACCTTTTTTAAGCGATGACTATGAATGGACCATTGAAGTAAATCCTGATTCAATTGATTTGGATACCTTAAAGGCTTATAAGAAATTAGGCATCAATCGCATTAGTTTAGGTGTACAAAGCTTTCAGGAAGATATTTTAAAAACCATTGGGCGAAAACATAGCGCAATGCAGGCCAAACAAGCCATCACTTGGATCAAAGAGCTAGGCTTTAATTGTTCCATTGATTTAATGTATGGTCTACCCAATCAAAGCCTAGAGGATGTAAAGCAGGATTTAGAAGAATTTCTTTCTTTTGATTTGGATCATTTATCCATCTATTCTTTACAAATTGAAGAGCATTCTGTCTTTGGAAAACAAGGAATGGAAGCAATCGATGAAGATTTGGAAGCGGATATGTATGAGTGGATCAATAAAATATTAACTTCCCATGCCTATGCGCATTATGAAATCAGCTCGTATGCCAAAAATCAAAAATATTCACGTCATAACTGTTCCTATTGGAATGATTCTGATTTCATTGGATTTGGTTGTGGAGCCAGTGGAAGAGAAGATGGCGTGCGTTATGATATTGATGCCAATTTGAAAAATTATTGTGAAAATGGTCCTTACAAGCATACGATTTCTTTAACTTTAAAGGAACAAGCCTTTGAAGCCATTATGATGGCTTTACGAACACAATTTGGACTATCTATTTCACAATGGAATCAAAAGTATCATCGTAACTTTGAAAAAGACTATCAAAAGGTTTTAAATAAGTATAAAGATGTTCTTATTTTGAATCAGGACCATTTATATTGTAATGAGAAGGGTCTAGAAATATTAAATACAATTTTGGTTGATTTTTTAGATTAACACCGATATAAT
>CAVKAP010000034.1:0-17346 GCA_963654445.1 Segatella copri | reverse complement strand
TCAATAATTCAAGTTGAGGAAAAGGCCTGTTCGATATATAATAAGCACAAACGATTTTTTTAAGGAGGGGAAATATGAAATTAACTGGTTCACAAATCGTAATGGAAGTATTACTTGAACAAAACGTGGACACCGTATTTGGATACCCTGGAGGCGCTGCATTGAATGTCTATGATGCGCTTTATGAATATTCAGATCGCATTCATCACATTTTAACAGCCCATGAACAAGGGGCTGCCCATGCTGCAGATGGTTATGCGCGCTCAACTGGAAAAACAGGTGTAGTTTTTTCTACCAGCGGACCGGGTGCAACCAATTTAGTCACTGGAATTGCGACTGCTTATATGGATAGTATCCCTATGGTTGCGATTACTTGTAATGTCGGAGATAGCTTAATTGGTCGTGATGCATTCCAAGAAATTAGTATTACTGGGGTAACCTTACCTATCACAAAACATAATTATTTTGTCAATCGAATTGAAAACTTAGCCGGTGCCATTCGTAATGCCTTCCGTATTGCCAATGAAGGAAGAAAGGGTCCTGTCTTAATTGATATCACTAAGGATGTTACAGCGGCTATGATTGAATATGAAAGACAAGAACCATTAGCACAAAATCCAAATCCACTTGTAAAGGATAAGGATATTCAAACCGTTGCTCGTATTATTAATACCTGCAAGCGCCCTGTCATTTATTTTGGTGGTGGTGTTGAAGCAAGTGATGCGCGTGAGGAATTGCATACCCTACTTCAAAAAGCGGATATTCCTGCAACCTATACTATGATGGCTGCTGGTGTCTTGGATTGTGATGATCCAAAGAACCTTGGCTTGATTGGAATGCATGGTACAATTGCAGCCAATAAAGCCATTGATGAAGCGGATTTAGTCATTGCCCTTGGTACACGCTTTAGTGATCGTGTTGCGCTTAACCCTAGACGCTTTGCCCAAAGAGCAGCAATTATTCAAATTGATATTGATGAAAGTGAAATCAATAAAAATGTCTTAATTAACTATAGTTTAATTGGTGATATTAAAGAGGTTCTAACAAAGATGCTTCCTTATATTGAAGATAAGAAGCATACAGAATGGGTAGAAAAGGTCACAGCTTATCAAAAATCGGTTCGTGTTCCTTTAAAGGATGCCCAATTACGACCTAAAGATTTAATTGAAGCCGTTTGTGATCAAACTGATAAGGATACGATTTATGTAACCGATGTTGGTCAACACCAAATGTGGGCTGCGCAATATATTAAGCATCATAAAACACGTCGTTTCATTACCAGTGGTGGTCTTGGTACGATGGGCTTTGGATATGGTGCTGCTATTGGTGCACAAATGGGTAACCCAGATAAGCGTGTTATTCACTTTACAGGTGATGGTTCCTTCCATATGAATTTGAATGAAGCTTGTACAGCTGTTAGCTATGATTTACCAATCATTACAATTATTATGGATAATAAGGTCTTGGGTATGGTTTATCAATGGCAAACCGTTTTCTACAACAAGCATTATTCACAAACTGTCTTAAATCGTAAAACGAATTATCCAAAGGTTGCTGAAGGCTTTGGTGCTACAGGCTTTGAATGCAATACCTTAGAGGAATTCAATGAAGCCTTCCAAAAAGCCCTTCAATGTAAAGGTCCAGTTTGGATTGCATGTAATATTGATAAAGAAGAACGCGTACTTCCAATGATTCCAAATGGTGGTACAGTTGAAGATATGATCATAGATTAGAGGTGAAACCATGTCAAGAGAAGTCTTAAGTATATTTGTAGAGAACCAATCCAATGTATTAACACGTGTTGCGAGCTTATTTGGTCGTCGTGGTTTCAATATTGACTCTTTAACGGTATCAACAACCAATGATCCAAAAATCAGTCGTATTACCGTTGTTTTTGATGGAAATGATACCTCTTTATCTCAAATCATGACACAAACAAGAAAATTAGAACCCGTAAAGAATTTATATTTATTAAATCAAAGCAATTCTCTTTTCCGAGAATTATTATTGGTCAAGGTTGCCTGTGATAAATCGATTCGTTCAGGCTTAATTGAAATCGTAAATATTTATCGTGGTAAAATCATTTCTTGTACCAAAACAAATATGATTATTGAATTAACCGGTGCGCCTGAAAAGATTGATGGCTTATTGGATATGTTAAGCTGTTATGAAATTGAAGAAATTTGTCGTACAGGAATTACAGGAATCTCTCGTGAATCAGTAGAAATTGACGAAAACGAGGAGTAATATAGGTTCATAAAGGTGGCTTGCCCACCTTTTTAAAAAAGGAGAAAAAAATGAATAATAAAAAAAGTTCACAAGTAACGCAAGGTATTGAAAAAGCGCCTATGCGTAGCTTATTCTATGCCATGGGTTATACAAAGGAAGAATTAGATCGTCCATTGGTTGGAATCGTATCAGCAAAAAGTGATATTGTCCCAGGACATTTTCATTTAGATAAAATCGTTGATGCGATTAAAACTGGTGTTTCGATGGCTGGTGGTACCCCAATTGTTGTTCCTGCCATCGGTGTTTGTGATGGAATTGCGATGGGTCATAAAGGAATGCACTATTCCCTTGCGAGCCGTGAATTAATTGCAGATAGTGTGGAAACCATGGCTGAAGCCCATTGTTTTGATGCCTTAGTCTTAGTTCCAAGCTGTGATAAGATCGTACCGGGTATGTTGATGGGAGCTTTACGAGTTAATGTTCCTACCGTTGTTTGTACTGGTGGACCAATGTTAGCTGGTCATGTAAAGGGTGAAGAGGTTTCCCTATCAAAAATCTTTGAAGCCGTTGGTGCAAGAAAAGCCGATTTAATTAATGATCAGGATTTAGAAGAATTTGAACAAGGTGTATGTCCAGGCTGTGGAAGCTGTGCTGGTATGTATACAGCCAATAGTGTTTCTTGTCTATGTGAAGCCATGGGTATTGCCCTTCCTGGAAACGGAACGATTCCGGCTGTAACCAATAAGCGTATACTACTTGCTAAGCATGCAGGTATGGCCGTTATGGATCTATTAGAAAAAGATATTAAAATCAAAGATATCGTCAATGAGCGCAGCATTAAAAATGCTTTAACCTGTGATATGGCCTTAGGATGCTCTTCGAACTCTGTATTACACTTACTTGCCATTGCTCAAGAGGCTGGTTATAACTTAGAATTATCAACCTTCAATGAATACAGTGATCGTACCCCTAACCTATGTCACTTAGCCCCTGCTGGTCCTACCCATATGCAGGATTTAGATCGTGCTGGTGGTATTCAAGCCGTTATTCGTGAATTATCCGAAATTAATTTAATTGATTTAGATTGTATTACAGTTACAGGTAAAACCGTTGGTGAAAATACCAAGTATGCGATCAATAAAAATGAAGAAATCATTCGTCCAATTAATAAACCATATTCAGAAAATGGTGGAATTGCGATTCTTTATGGAAACATCTGTCCTGATGGAGCGGTTGTAAAACGTAGTGCCTGTGCACCTGAAATGATGCACCATGTAGGACCTGCTCGTGTCTTTGATTCCGAAGATGATTCAATCAAAGCCATCTATGAAGGAAAAATCAAGGCTGGTGATGTCGTAGTCATTCGCTATGAAGGTCCAAAGGGTGGTCCAGGAATGCGTGAAATGTTGAATCCAACTTCTGCTCTAGCTGGTATGAAATTGGATAAATGTGTTGCCTTATTAACGGATGGTCGCTTCTCCGGTGCAAGCCGTGGTGCTTCAGTTGGTCATATTGCTCCTGAAGCTGCCAGTGGTGGACCAATTGGTTTAATTCAAGAAGGCGACATGATTGAATTAAATATTCCAGAACATCAATTAAATGTACAAGTCAGTGATGAAGAATTAGCTGAACGTAAAAAGACGCAAAAGATCTTACCTGCTAAGATTGATAAGGGTTGGTTAAAACGCTACGCAAAGCTAGTACAAGGTGCAAATATTGGCGCAATATTAAAATAGGAACCTCAGGTTCCTATTTTATTTTTTCATTAATTTTTGTGTATTCAATAAATTGTTTGGCCGTACGAGGTGATCGACCACTATTGCGAATCGCATAGCCTTCGGCTTGAATCGCTAATTTCTCTCGATCCGTTTCAATTTGATAACGATCAGCAAGCTCCATCACGATTTCTAAATATAAATCCTTTAAAGGCTTTGAGAAGGTTACCGTGAGTCCAAAGCGAGCGGCTAAGCTCATGGTCTCTTGAATCGAATCGTTTCTAAATAAATCAGAGCCTTCACGATCCTTGGTATTTTCAGCCACAAAGTGACGACGGTTACTAGTCGCATAGACAACGCAATTCTTATGATTGTGTTGAATACCCCCTTCTAAGATATTCTTTAAAGTGACAAAGTGATCATCATTAGAACCAAAGCTTAAATCATCAATAAACAGGATAAAATGCAAAGGATTGTCTGCAAGTGAATCCATAATATCCGGCAAACAATTTAATTGATCCTTTTTGACTTCAATTAAACGCAAGCCCTTATCATGGTATTCATTCACAATGGCTTTAACCGTTGATGACTTTCCTGTTCCTGCATCCCCATACAATAAGACATTGTTGACTTCAATTCCCTCTAAAAAGGCCAAAGAATTCTTAATGACCTGTTCTCTTTCTCTTTGATAGCCAACAAGCTCGGATAGCTTTTGTGGATCTGGATGATGAATTGGAACCAAGGTATTATTCTGTATTCCAAAGGCATAATATTCTCGAAAGATACCATAGCCTTCACAGCTTAAATCCTCTAAATGCTGATAATAGGCCTGAACTAAATCCATCTTTTTAATTTCCCATTGTGGTAGGAAGCCTTCATAATCAAGATCCTTTAGTAATTGTTCACTGGTCAATTGAGATAGATCTTGAAATAAAGAAAGCTCTTGATCTAAGCTTTGTTGAATTTCCTTTGATAGCTTTTCAGCTCTAGTCTTCTTTTTAATAACGATATTTTCATCATTTAAAATTAAATGCGATAGATAGCTTGATAGACAAGAATCCTTTTCAAATAGTAAAGCGACAAAATTGCAATACTCATCCACAAATGATTCCGTATTTTGATGGTCTGCTTCTAGTACTTTTTGTAGGGCAGAAAAAATAGGGTCCTTTAAAATATGACGAAAAATCGTCAATGTACGAATGCGTATATTCCAATCCTTAAGATACATAAAATACCTCCCTTAAACTTATTTATTTTAACATAAATAGGTCATATTGTGCTATAATAAACGTATTATAAATCAAAATAAGAGGTGTTTAGATGTTAACGATTGATAAAGTCTATGCGGCTAGAAACGTATTAAAAAAAGTAATTCGTCCAACGGCAGTCATCCCTGCCTTTGACTTAAGTAAGACCAACCATGTCTTTTTAAAAACCGAAAATTTACAACGAACTGGTTCTTTTAAAATTCGTGGTGCCTACTATAAAATCAGTCAATTGACAAAGGAAGAAAAGGACAAAGGTATTATCGCATCCAGTGCTGGAAACCATGCCCAAGGCTGTGCGCTTGCAGCGCAACAGGAAAACATCAAATGTACCATTTGTATGCCAGATAATGCGCCAATTTCTAAAATTGAAGCAACGAAAAGCTATGGTGCTGAGGTTTGTTTGGCAGAAGGTGCTTATGATGATGCCTATGCCCTTGCATGTAAATTAGCGGAAGAAAAGGGTTATACCTTTGTACATCCATATGATGATGAAGATGTTATTGCCGGTCAAGGAACCATTGGTCTAGAAATCTTAGAAAACTTAGATTCCGTTGATGCGATTGTCTGCCCTATTGGTGGTGGTGGCTTAATTAGTGGGGTTGCCTTTGCCGCTAAAAGTATGAAGCCTAGCATTAAGGTCTATGGTGTACAAGCTGAAAATGCAGCGAGTATGTATCAATCCATTCAAAAGGGAGAACAAATCACTTTAGATTCGGTCAATACCTTTGCGGATGGAATCGCGGTTAAGCATCCTGGTGACAATACCTTTAAGCTTGTTCAAGAATATGTTGATGAAGTCGTAACGGTTACCGAAGATGAAATTGCCGCAAGTATCTTAACCTTATTGGAAAAACAAAAGGTTATTTCAGAAGGTGCTGGTGCTGTTTCGGTTGCAGCTGTCATGTTTGATAAGCTACCAATTAAAGATAAAAATGTCGTATGTATTGTCAGTGGTGGAAATATCGATGTTAATATTATCGACCGTGTCATTACGCGTGGTCTATTATTAAGTGGACGTAAGACAAGCTTTACCATTCAATTAACCGATAAGCCAGGTCAATTGGTTGATGTAAGTAAGATCATTGCGCAAAATGGCGGAAACGTTGTTGCGGTAGATTATGACAATGCCGATCCTGATTTAGCAATTAATGACTGCTTCTTAAAAATCACCGTGGAAACAAGAAATAAAGCCCACTTAAATGAAATCAAAAATGATTTACATAAACACGGTTTCCATATCCTTAAAGAAAGACAATAAGACTTCTTACGAAGTCTTATTTTTTTAATAGGATTTGTTTAAAAAATAGCAAACTCCAGTAAGGGATTTTTCTGCTACACCTGCTTTTTTAAGCTCTAGCATTAAATCTTGTTCATACCAAGGACATAGAAAAAAAGAACCGGCAAACAAAAGCGATTGTTCATCAATCTGCCCTACTTGATCCTTTGGAATATCCCCTGTACGAATGGCACCTAGATGACCGGATTCATGCCATATGACAACCTGCTCTCTTTCTTTTTCCCAATAGAAGAAGCATTCATCCAAATGCGCTCGTACAACATGAATTTGACCAGAAGGAACACTTCCCTTATGAAAATACGTATAGGTCAAAATTCCATTTTCTATGACAAGCGACTCAGATTTTATTTTTGAAGGCATTCGCGTTTTTCTAGCGACATTTCCAAAGAAACAAAGTGAAAGAAGAAAAAAAGTAATAGATGCTACTAGAAAAAAATGTTGAAGGAAAATCTCATTTAAAATAGCTGGTCCACTTACTTTTTTTAGCTCACAAATCAAGAAAACAAAACCAATCAATAAACTCATCATTCCCATTCCCACAAAGGCCTTTCCACTTTTTCTACGGGTCCACCAAAGCTTGTTGAAGTTTTTCTTTTTTTCATCATCAATAGTAAAGGTCATATCGATTCTCTTCTCTTTCTAATCTAATTGTTTATTCACAAGATAGAAAAAGTGCGCATTTTCTAACACGCACTTTGATTGATTCGATTAATGATGCATAACCTCTTCACAACGATCACATAATTCATCATCATGATCAGCAATTGTCACATTCCAGCATCTTGGACATACATGTCCTTCGGCCTTACTTACGACAACCTCTTCACCTTCATTTGTAAGAACAACTTGGCTAACAATGAACCATTGTGCCGCATTGTCTAAAACCTTACGCATTACAGCTTCTGTTTCTTCATCTACATGTAATGTAACACGTGCTTCTAAGGCTTTACCAATCATACCTTCACTACGTGCATCTTCTAAGGCTTTTAATACCTTTTTACGAAGATCGAATAAAACATTCATATCCTTTAAGATTTCTTCTGTATCGAAGCTTAATTTCATTTCTGGGAAGTCTTCTAATTGGATTGAATCTTCATTCCATTTCATGTATTTATTCACTTCTTCCATGGTATGAGGAAGGATTGGTGTCCAAAGCTTCGCAAGAACTTCAACGGCTGTATAAAGAACAGTTTGAACTTCCTTACGACTTTGTGCATCCGCTTGATCACAATATAAGATATCCTTTGTATAATCCATATAATAAGCCGATAACTCATTGGTCATCAAGTTCGTAAGGGTAGATACAACATCCGCAAAACGATATTCATCATACGCCTTCTTTACATCATCAATGATTTGAGCTAAACGAACAATGATGTATTTATTTAATTCTGATAAGCTTTCATATGGTAAGCAATCCTCTTTATTAAAGCTTTGATTATCTAAGTTTGCCATACAGAAACGAATGGTATTACGAACCTTACGATATTGATTCGACAATTGTTTTAGAATTTTATTTCCCATGGAAACATCGGCTTGATAATCTACACTACATGCCCATAAACGTAGGACATCGGCACCATATTTCTTCGTGATTTGTCCAGGCGCAACCGCATTCCATTGCGATTTTGACATCTTCACACCTTTTTCATCCATGACGAAGCCATGCGATAAACATTGTTTATAAGGTGATTTTCCATGAACAGCCGTACCAACAATTAAGCTCGAGTTGAACCATCCACGATATTGGTCACTACCTTCAAAATATAAATCTGCAGGATAACCTAAGCCACGTTCCATCATTGCACCAGTATGACTGGAACCACTATCAAACCAAACATCCATTGTATCGGTTTCCTTACGGAATTGACCATTTGGTGAATGTTCATTCGTATAGCCTTCTGGTAATAAATCCTTTGCTTCTCTTTCAAACCAAACGTTCGATCCATATTCTTTGAATAATTCAGCCACATGATCAAAGATTTCTTTTTCCATTAATGGCGTATCATCTTCGGCATAGATAATAGGAATTGGTACACCCCAAGCACGTTGTCGAGAAATACACCAGTCATCACGATCAGCAATCATATTATGAAGACGTTGTTGTCCCCAGCTTGGAATCCATTGAATGTTGTCAATTTCATCCAATAATTCTTTACGAATCTTATCAATAGACGCAAACCATTGGGTCGTTGCACGATAGATAATTGGTTGTTTTGTACGCCAATCATGTGGATAGGCATGGGTTAACCAAGCCATTTTTAATAGAACACCCAATTCATCTAATTTAACAGTAACCGTTTTATTGGCATCCCAAACAGATTGTCCTTCTAACCATTCACCGGCTTCTTTAGTTAAACGACCTTGATCATCGACATTATTTAATACATCTAATTTATAACGGGTATGTACCGTATAGAAGTCATCGGCACCAAAAGCACTAGCGGTATGTACACATCCTGTACCAGCATCCGCAGTTACATAATCAGCCATCATCACAAATCCTTCAGCATTAACATGACTGTCATCCCCTGCATATAAAGGATGCTCATAAGTGATATATTCTAAATCTTGTCCTTTAAAGGTTTGAATAATTTCATAATGCTCACAGCCAAATTCCTTACATAATTGATCCACTAACATTTCAAGCATTACGAGCTTTCCATGATCGGTATCAACTACGGCATAGCTCATACGTGGATTTAGCGAAATGGCTTGGTTTGCAGGAACGGTCCAAGGTGTGGTTGTCCAGATGACAAAATATGTATCGTCATCTAACTTGCCTTTTCCATCTTTGACTTTGAATTTAACATAGATGGTTGGTGTCTTCATATCCTTGTATTCAACTTCAGCTTCTGCTAAAGCTGTTTCACTACTTGGTGACCAATAAACTGGCTTTAATCCTTTATAAATCAAACCATCCAAAGCCATCTTTCCAAAGACTTCAATTTGTTTAGCTTCAAAATCCTTTTGAAGGGTGATATAAGGATGATCATAATCTCCAATGGATCCTAAAGATAAGAATCCTTCCTTTTGTTTTTCCACTTGTTCTAATGCATAGTCGTAACAAACCTTACGGAATTCTGCAATTCCCATTTTTTTACGATCATAACCAGCTTTAGTAACAGCCGTTTCAATTGGTAAACCATGCGTATCCCATCCTGGAATATAAGGCACTTGATAACCACTCATAAATTTCGAACGGTTAATAACATCCTTTAAAATTTTATTTAATGCATGTCCTAAATGGATATCTCCATTCGCATAGGGAGGCCCATCATGTAAGATAAAAGGTTTCGCATCCTTTCTTTTTTCTAACATCTTTCCATATAAATCGATGTCTTGCCAATTCTTTTGAATTCCTGGCTCTTTTTTTGTTAGATTACCACGCATCTCAAATTCAGTTTGTGGCATCTTCAAGGTATCTTTGTAATCCATCTCTGTTCTCCTTCCAATAAAAAAACGCCCTTCTCTAAGGACGTTAATAACGCGGTACCACCTTAGTTATCAAGTAAACTTGATCCCTCAAATCTTTTAACGCAAGAATACGGATATTTGTACTTTATTCCAAACATCAGCTCGAAAGTGATATCAAAATACGCTTCTATACAGCTTTTCACCAAACCGCTGCTCTCTAGATAGAATGCCTAATTTAACTTGTCTTTGTCATCGCTATTTAAATTTTACAAATCGTAGAACAAGTCGTTCTTTTCGTGTTTTTGAAACAATCTCTTTAAATTGAAAACGACCAACCTTACGAATTGAAACAAAATCATTATTACACAATTGCCTGTTTTCTTCAAGGACTACATCATTAACTTTCACAAAACCTTGATGGATTTTTTTGATGGCATCACTTCGTGAGCAATGGCCCAATTGCGCTACGATTGCATCCATTCTTAGACTCGCACAATTGATTTGAATTTCTTCATAATTAATGGAATGAATTGAATAATCGGTACAAAGCTCAAAATGTACAGGGCAACGTCCAACAGAAATCAATTCATTCATAATAAATGCACTTAAAGATTGTTTACAAAAGATATAGATTGCATTTTCTTCAATCACAAAATCACCAAGAAAATCCCGATCTATGCCTAAATGCATTAAAGCCCCTAATAAATCTGGATGTCTTAATTCATAATAGCGTGAATCAAAACTTGATTTTAAACAATCAAAATCAAATACAGGCTCTATTTCATAAGGCGATAAACATGCAACCTTTCTTTGAGCTAATTCATACCCACCATCTAAATACAAATAAGTTTTATTTGAAAGAAAATCGGAAATGTGTGTCCATTCATAAGGCGTTAAAAAAGAGGTCAGGATTGGCTCATATCGCAATTGTGAAAGAGCCTCTAAGTCCTTCACCTTTGATACAAACGAATCATGACCTTTTGTATAAGAAAAATTATTCTTCTTCATCAGAATCAATTGTGATTGATCCTGCTACACCAATTTGTGCTGGTGAACATAAAATAACATTTTGTCCGATTTTTTGAATTTTTCCATCTAACGCAAATACAACACCAGTTAAGAAGTCAATTGTACGTTGTGAATAATCACGATCTAATTTATGTAAATTAACAACAACGGCACGTCCTTCTTTTAAACGAGTACCAACTTCTTCAACTTCTCCAAAGCTTCTTGGTTCAAATAAAACCATTTTTGTATTGGCGTTCAAAGCGTTAGGGTTTGAACGAGTTTTTGGTCTTTCGTAACGATTTTCTGTAGTATCCTCAGTTTCAGCAGTTTCAACATCATCTGCTTCAATTTCTTCATCTTCGTAAACTTCTTCTTCGTCTTCGTCAATTGGATTAACGAATTCATGAATTTTGTCCATAAATCCCATGGGAATTCCTCCTTATCGAAGATAATTATAACACATATCTATTTTTTTAAAAGAAAAAAAAGGAATAAAGTCAAAGACTCTATTCCGTTTCGATTAAACCATATCCGCCATTGTCACGTTTGTAGACAACCGCAATTTTTTGTGTTTCATCATCGGTATAAATGAAGAAATCATGATTTAATAATTCCATCTTCATAATCGCTTCATCTAAGCTCATTTCATGAGGAACAATCGATTTTGTTTTTACTACTTCATCTACATCATAATCTTCATCGGCTTCATCCAATTCAACAAAGGCTTCGGCTAAAGAGGTTTTATTCTTTCTTTGAAGACGTGTCTTTTGACGACGAATTTGATCTTCTAACTTATCAATAACTAAATCAATAGCTGCATATAAATCATCATTCACTTCTTCTGCACGTAAGATGGCATATTTAGTAGGAATGGTCACTTCTATTTTTTGTTTTAATGGATAAGTACGGATCAAAACCTTGGCCGTATCGTTTTCATCAATGATGAAATATTTGGTTAATACATTCAATTTTTTTGTGATTTTTTCTGAAATCCCTGGTGTAACCTTTACGTTTTTTCCAACAATATTAACTTTCATAAAAAGCACCTCCCAAAGTTTCTATTGTCTTTGTTTATATTTATTATAGCACTTTACATTTTTTTAACACTCTTGACTTTTCACATTTTATATGATGCAAATTATGATAAAATAGCGTTATGAAAAATCCTTTTCCCTATTCAAATGACAATAAAAGATACTATACAATGAACTATTATTTAAAAAATAAATATCATCATAAAGTTGCGAAGGTTCCATTAAACGCTGGCTTTACTTGTCCAAATCGAGATGGTACAAAGGCCTTTGGAGGCTGTACCTTTTGTTCAGCGATGGGCTCTGGTGATAGTATTCTAGGCTTTAGCGAAGATTTAAAAAAACAATATCAAGTCGGTTTAGATCGAATGCGTAAGAAATGGCCGGATTGTTTAGGTATGGCTTATTTTCAATCCTTTAGTAATACCTATGCGCCTTTAAAGGAATTAAAGTGCATCTATGATCCCTTTTTTGATGATCCTGAAGTCATTGGCGTTGCGATTGCGACAAGAGCAGATTGTTTAAGTGAAGAAACAATTGATTATTTAAATACACAAAGTGAGAAAAAAGATGTTTGGATTGAATTAGGTCTTCAAAGTATACATTCGAAAACAATGGATCATTTAAATCGTCAGCATACAACTGAAGAAGTATGGAAGATTATCCAGCAATTAAAAAGGACCAAGATTCATAGCTGTATCCATATTATGAATTCCCTACCCTATGAAAATGAAGAAGATATGCTAGAAACTGTAAGACAGCTTGCCTACTATCATCCGGATGCGATTAAGATTCATATGTTGCATCTATTAAAAGGAACGCAACTTGCTCAAGAACATGAACAGAACCCCTTTCATTTAATGAGCTTGGAAGAATATGTAGATATTGTAGTAAAACAGCTTGAGCTTTTACCACAGGATATCATTATCGAACGCTTGACTGGTGATGGCTTGGCAGATGATTTAATTGAACCTTTATGGACAATAAAAAAGACCATCGTTTTGAATGAAATTGACAAACGAATGGTCAAATTAAATACCTATCAAGGAAGATTGGCTCGATGAGCCAATCCTTTTATTTTAAATCTAAGCAATAATAACGTTTTTTACCACGACGAATGATTACATAGCTATCTACATAAGCATTGTTTTCTTTCGAAATCAGCGCTTGGGCATCTTGTACTTTTACGCCATTTACAGCAATCGAATTCCCTTTGATCCATTCTCTTGCTTCTCGCTTACTTGATGCAATTTTGCATTGAACTAAAATTTCTTCAAGAATTAAGCCATCTGGACAATCAACCTTTTCCATTGTCTTAATCGCATCACGTCGTTGAGCTTCATCTAATTCTGCTAATTTCCCTCTAAATAAAGCATTGGTAATTTTTAAAGCAGAATCTAAGCCTTCTTGTCCATGTAAGTCAAAGACAACGGCTTCTGCAAGCGCTCTTTGAGCTTTTCTTAAATGTGGTTCATCCTTTAAGGATTGTTCTAAGGCATCAATTTCTTCTTTGTTTAAGAAGGTTAATTTCTTTAAATATTCAATAACCTTCGCATCTTCGGTATTAAATAAGAATTGATATAAATCATATGGACTTGTTTTTTCAGCACTTAACCATACCGTACCACTTTCACTCTTACCAAATTTTGTACCATCGGCTTTGGTAATTAATGGCATGGTCATACCATAGGCTTTGGCATCCGCACCAATTTTTTTACGAATCAATTCAAGACCAGATGTAATATTTCCCCATTGGTCCTGTCCACCAATTTGCATAACACAATTCTTTTCTTTGTATAAGTTATAGAAATCCAAGGATTGAAGAATCATATAAGAAAATTCAGTATAACTGATTCCAGACTCTAAACGTTTTTTTACCGTTTCTTTATTTAACATGTAGGTTACATTAAATAATTTTCCGTAATCTCTTAAAAAATCAATAATAGAAATATCTTTCGTCCAATCTAAGTTATTGACCATTTCAAATCCAAATAAAGCTTGAATTTGATCATGAAGAGCATGAAAGTTATGCTCTAACAATTCTGGTGTCAACATTTGTCTTTCACCAGTTGCCTTAGGATCCCCAATAAAACCAGTTGCACCACCGACTAACATAATGGGATGATGACCATGTGCTTCGAGACGCTTTGCCATTAGCAATGAGGAATAATGTCCAATATGCAAGCTATCGGCCGTTGGATCGGTTCCAATATAGAAGGTTACCTTTTGATTGTTGATGACATCTTCTACTTCATCACTTGTGACATTGTCAATTAAGCCACGCCATTTTAATTCTTCAAATAATTTCATAGTTTCTTCCTTTCCTAAATAAAAAAGGCATCTCATCCCAAGGGACGAAATGCCGTGTTACCACCCTAATTTGTTTTTATAAAAATAAAAACCTCATTTCCCTTTAATGCAGGGCTACAAGCAGCTCCAAGGTGTATTCCATAGACATTTATCCAACTTTGCACCAACCAGTTGTTCTCTTTCATAAATGGGCTCTATGTACTCTTTCTCTTCTTTGCCTTGGTGCTATTATATCAAAACTAAAAAAAAGAACAAGTCGAATTGACTTGTTCCTATTCTTATTTTGCGACAATATTGACAACTTTTCCTTTAACGACAATGATCTTTTTGATTTCTTTGCCTTCCAATTGACGTTGTACATTTTGTAAAGCTAAAGCTTTTTCTTTTAATGCTTCCTCATCGGATCCAACTGGCATATCAAATTTACCACGGACCTTACCATTGATTTGAGCAATGACAGTCACAGTATCTTCTTTTAGCATTGCTTCATCATAGCTAGGCCATGGTTCATACGCAATGGTATCTTCTTTGTTAAAGACGGTTGACCATAATTCTTCACCTAAATGTGGTGCAAAGCAGCTAAACATTTTAATGAAGCCTTCTGCATAAGGTCGATAGATGGATTTTGCTTTATAACAATCATTGATGAAAACCATCATTTGACTGATTGCAGTATTAAAACGTAGGTTATCAATATCTTGAGAAACCTTCTTAACCGTTGCATGATAGCTCTTATCTAAAGCACCATCATTTTCATCCGTAATATTGGCAACTTCCGTAAAGAAACGATTGACTCTTTCTAACCATTTACGGGTTCCATCAAGACCAGTTGTTGACCAAGGAAGAGCGGATTCTAATGGTCCCATAAACATTTCATAGACACGTAAAGCATCAGCACCATGGCTTTCAATAATTTCATCTGGATTAATGACATTACCACGAGACTTACTCATTTTTTCACCATTGGATCCTAAAATCATACCTTGATGGAATAATTTTTGGAAAGGCTCTGGTGTTTTTAGAACGCCACAATCATACAATACCTTATGCCAGAAACGACTATACAATAAGTGTAAAACGGCATGCTCTGCCCCACCGACATATAAATCAACTGGCATCCAATGCTCTAATAATTCTGGATCACATAAGGCTTCAGAGTTATGTGGATCGATATAACGTAAGAAATACCAACAGCTTCCTGCCCATTGTGGCATAGTATTGGTTTCACGCACACCCTTTTGTCCATCCACTTCAACATTTAACCAATCCTCACAATTGGCCAATGGACTTTCACCATTATCACTTGGTTGATAGTTATCGGTAATTGGTAACTCTAAAGGTAGTTCATCTAATTCAACCGTACGTTGCGTGCCATCTTCCATATTGATAATTGGAATTGGTTCTCCCCAATAACGTTGTCTAGAGAATAACCAGTCACGTAATTTATAGGTTGTCTTCTTTTCACCACAATGATGTTCTTCAAGCCAAGCAAGCATTTTTTCAATGGCATCTTCTTTATTTAATCCATCTAACCATTCCGAATTAATATGAAGACCATCTTCAACATAAGCTTCTTTTGTGATATCTCCACCTTCTAGAACTTGAATGATTGGAATACCAAATTTCTTTGCGAATTCATAGTCACGAGTATCATGTGCAGGTACGGCCATAATAGCCCCTGTACCATAGCTTGCAAGTACATAATCACTAATCCAAATTGGAATCTTTTTACCATTGACTGGATTAATAGCATAAGCACCTGTAAATACACCCGTCTTATCTTTATTTAAATCCGTACGTTCCAAATCTGATTTTGTCGAACATACACGCTTGTATTCATCAACGGCTTCTTTTTGTTCAGCGGTTGTAATCGCATCCACAAATGGATGTTCAGGAGATAAAACACAATAGGTTGCTCCAAATAAAGTATCACAACGCGTTGTGAAGACCGTAAATTCTTTATCATGTCCATCGACTTTAAAGACAACATTGGCACCAACCGATTTACCAATCCAGTTCTTTTGCATTTCAATGGTTGAACTTGGCCAATCTAATAATTTTAAATCATCCAATAAACGTTCAGCATATTCAGTGATTTTCAAAACCCATTGACGCATTGGTTTACGAATAACTGGATAGCCTCCACGTTCACTTTTTCCATCAATGACTTCTTCATTAGCTAAAACAGCTTTTAATTCTGGACACCAGTTAACTGGTACTTCATCTACATAAGCTAATCCTTTTTTATAAAGCTGTAAGAAAATCCATTGAGTCCATTTATAGTATTCTGGATCGGATGTATTCACTTCACGATCCCAGTCATAGCTGAATCCTAAGGATTGAATTTGTTCACGGAAATGATCAATGTTTCTTTTGGTGAAGGTTGCTGGATGGTTTCCAGTTTGAATTGCATATTGTTCAGCAGGTAAACCAAAAGCATCCCATCCAATTGGATGTAAAACATTATAGCCTTCCATTCTTTTTTTACGAGCAATAATATCAGTTGCTGTATAACCTTCTGGATGTCCAACATGTAAACCTTGTCCAGATGGATAAGGGAACATATCTAATACATAATATTTAGGTTTTGAAAAATCACGTGTATCACACGCAAATGTTTTTTCGTCGACCCATTTCTTTTGCCACTTTTTTTCAATCGTTTTATGATCGTACATAAATATCTCCTTCCAATAAAAAAACGTCCTTTTCTAAGGACGTCATAAACGCGGTACCACCTTAGTTATCAAGCTGTACTTGATCACTCAATCTCTTAACGCAAGATAACGGATAACATTACTTATCAGCTCCTTAGCAAGTTCAAAGAAATACCTTCTTGATTTTCACCAACCATCAAGTCTCTATAAAGATATCAATCTTTTACTACTCTAATTCATCGCTTATGGATAGATTTTACAATTTTTTTTAATCAGAGTCAATAAGACGAAAGCTAGAATTCTAGCCATTCAATTTTAAAGTGAAGTGTTTTTAATAGGGATATATAAACTCTTTTAATGTCTATATATGAATTTCGTGTTTTTTCTGCCTCGTTTCATGATATATGGTTCTCTATT
>CAVKAP010000033.1:3286-34183 GCA_963654445.1 Segatella copri | reverse complement strand
TAAATAGAATTCTATGTTTATGATAAATGAAAAGAGCTCTATCGTTTGATAAAGCTCTTTTTTAAGAAAGTTCTACTTTGTTTTTAATTTTTTTCGTTGTATAGATTTTATATTTCTTTGTTTCAAAGTCTGCTTTTTTATCTGGTGCTTGATCTTTATCGAAGATCCAAATGGCTTGTACCTTTTCTTGTTTAGCTAAATTATAAGCTGAATCAAAATCTAAACAGAATAGTGCGGTACTTAAACCATCTGCTTTGGTTGAATCGGATGTAATGATTGTAACACTTCGACATTGACTAGCAGGATAGCCGGTATCTGGATCAATGATATGGGCATATTTTTTATTGTCTACCGTATAGTATCTTTGATAATCACCACTGGTCACAATAGATTTATTGGCATCCTCAATTTTTACATTGACTAAAGCGCTTGATTCATCTGGTGATTGGATTCCAATATTCCAAGCAGAACCATCTGTTTTCTTTCCTAATAGAACAATATTTCCTCCGGCATTAATAAAGCCATTCTTTAAACCAGCTTTATTTAATTTCTTTTTTGCCATTTGAGCCGTATAGCCTTTGGCAATTCCACCTAGATCAATTTGCGTATCTGGATCATCAAATGAAATTTGATTTCCATTGATTTGAATATGATTTAATCCACAATGTTCTAAGGCAGTATTAATTTCATCCTCACTTGGAAGCCTTCCATCTTCACCTTTATTATTTAAGGTAATTCCTTCTTCACGATAGGTATGCCATATATTCATAACCGCACCATAGCTCATATCAAATTTATTGCTGATGTCATGAACTTGAATGGCATCCTGAATACAAGTTAAGGTAATATCATCCACTTCAACTGGATGATCATAGGCTTCATGATTAATGGTATAGATATTATTGTAGCCTTTATAGGCATGGTATTGATCAAAGCGTTTATGATTGGTCTTAAAGGTTTTCTTTAATATCTTAGTATATTTCGCAAATTCTTCTTCTGTACAATCGGCTTGAAAGGTAATCGATGTATCAAAGCCTACATTGGTTAAGGTAATGCTTTGGGTTGTTGAAGCATTTCTTGAATTGATGAAACATATAATGGAAATAATAATTAATAGAAAACAAAAGGATAGAATAAACCAACTTTTAATATTTTTTTTCATGAGGCTATTATAGGGGATTTGATAAAAAATGGAAATAAAAAAAGTATGAGAAGGATTTTTCATACTCGAATTTGATAAAAAATGCACAAGAAATATAAGATATTATAGGTTATTTTACGCAATTTGTCTATTAATAAAATCTTGCGATTATTAAAAAAAAATTGTATTATTCAAATGATTACATGGAAGGAGAGGAATAGGTCTATGTCATTGTTTTTAGGATCTATGAGACATCATATTCCTGGAAGAAAAGGATTGACAGAAAAATCTGAAGTCAAAGCTTTGATGCCAAAAGATAAGGTATATATCCCTTTGATTCATGGTCGAAGCACCGATAAAGATTTTGAAGTCTTTGTTTCTGAAGGAGATGAGGTCAAGGTTGGAACAAAGCTAGCCCAAACAAAAGGTGGGTTGTTCGTTCCAATTTATTCAAGTGTTTCTGGGATTTACCGTGGTACTGCCAAAAGAATGCATAATTCAATGCGTCCTCAAGTACATATGGTGATTGAGCCTGATGGTAAACAAGATGCGATTCAAGCTTTTGAACCAAAAGATTATACAACTTTAACAGAAAAAGAATGTGTTGATTTTGTAAAGGAAGCTGGAATCATTGGTTTAGGGGGTGCTGGTTTCCCTACATATGTAAAATATGGAAAACCAGATGGTGTTCAATGTGTATTAATTAATGCGGTTGAATGTGAACCATATATCACAGCCGATTATCGTAATATCATGGATGGTGTAAATGATTTAATTACCGGTTGTTTAATTATGAAAAAGATGGCACAAGTAAGTACTGTCTATGTTTGTATTAAAGAATCCCATCCAGATTTAATTGAAAAAGTAAAATCTGCATGTAAGGCAGGCGTTGAAGTACGTCCAGTTCCAGATGTATATCCAATGGGATGGGAACGTGTCTTAGTACGTGAAGTCTTACATAAAGAATATGAAATGTTACCTGCTGAAGCTGGTGCAATCGTTGACAATGCGACAACCGCTATTGCGATGGCTCGTGCCTTTGAACATGGAGAAGCGATTACCAAAAAGACCATTACGGTTAGTGGTGAAGGCGTTAAAAATCCATGCAACGTTTTAGTTCCTGTCGGAATGCCTGTCAATGAAATTATTGAAGCTTGTGGTGGATATACTTCAGAAAGCGTACGTTTAATTGCCGGTGGTCCAATGATGGGTAAAACCATTATGAATGACCAATTTGTGATTGATCGTGCGATGAATGCTTTAACAATTTTGCCACATGTTGAAGATGATGCAATTGAATGCTTACGTTGTGGACGTTGTTCGGATCATTGTCCAGCTGGTTTACAACCGGTTCGTATTGGAATGGCTGTAAAAGCCAACGATGTGGATGAAATGATTAAACGTTGTGCATCAAGCTGTATTGAATGTGGTTTATGTACGTATGTTTGTCCAAGTCATATTAATGTGACAGAAAATGTACGTAAGGCAAAACGGATAATTGCCTTGAAAAAGAAATAAGGGAGGATGAATATGAAGTTTAATTTTCATGTGAGCCCAAGCTTAAAAGGCAATTTGACAACCAAAGAAATCATGCGTGAATTAACGCTTGGTTTATTAATTGTCTTTATCTTGGCTGTTGTATATTATGCAGGTGCTTATGGCATGAATTATGCCTTACAAGCCATTGTATTATTAATCAGTGCTTTAGTGACAACCTTTGTATGTGAATTCTTATTCGCAAAAATTCGTAAAAGAGATCCTAAAAAAGAAATTCAAAATTCATTTGGATGGGTAACTGCTATTATTTTAACCTTAATGGTACCTATTTCTACTCGTCCATATGCTTTAATTATTAGTACTGCTTTTGCGATTATCTTCGGTAAGATGTTATTTGGTGGCTTTGGTCACAATATCTTTAACCCAGCTGCTGTTGGACGTGCTGTTATCTTTGCAACCTTTACCGGTGCATCAACTTCATTAGTTACTAGTGCGACACCAACGACTTTCTTAGCAAATACCTATGGTTGGGTACCAGGCAATGCAGAAACCTTAGATGCTTTCTTAGGAAATTATGGTGGATGGTCTGGTCTATTCCTTGGAACCTATCCAGGTGCACTAGGTGAAACCTTTACCATTGCGATTGTCTTAATTGGTATCTTCTTAATCGTTCGTAAGATCATTGACTGGCGAGTTCCCGTTGTTTATTTAGGAACCATCTTTGTGATGACTGCTATTATTGCGGTAATTTGTGGTGTTGGTTCTTATCATGGAATTCCAGGCTTTATCTGGTATCCAGTTTTACACTTAGTTGTTGGTGGTGTTGTTTTCGGTGCCTTCTTTATGTTGACCGATCCAGTTACTTCACCGACTAGTGCTGCTGGACGTACGATCTTTGCGTTGGGTGCAGGTATCTTAACGGTATTAATTCGTATGACTGGTAACTTACCTGAAGGATGTTTATATTCTATTTTATTAATGAATATGATGTCTCCATTAATTGAAAGCTTATTAGATGGTAAACAATTAGACGTCGTAAAAAAAGCAAAACATGGCTTCATTTACTTATGCTTAGTTGGTTTAGCAATTACGATCTTTGCCGCTTGTTCTGTACATGCTGTGAATAATCCAAAAGGTGAAACAGAAGCAAAGGTCATTGAAAATGTGGAGGTGAATGTTCTATGAATAAAATCCTACATTTAACGATTTTCTTAGCGATTATTTCAGCTGTAGCCGGTGGTGCCTTAGCTTTTGCCAATCAAATGACAGCACCAGTTATTGCAGCCAATAATTTAAAAACTGAACAAGAATCCTTACAAAAAATGTATACCGAAGCCGCTTTGGATGATTTCAAACAAGTGGACTATACAGGGGATTCAAAAACCATTCAAAAGGTCTATTCTTATAAAGATGTATATATCTTTAATATGTCCGTTTCTGGATATAAAGATGGAACAACCTTCTTAGTATCCATTAATAAAGATACAGGTGTTGTTGATAAATACCTTGGTCTATCCAATGGCGATACCAAAGGCTTAGGTTCTAAGGTTTTAGATGATGATACTTTCATTAAAGGAATCGAAGGAAAGAAAGCTAGTGATCATTTAGATACGATTTCTGGAGCGACGATTTCAAGTAGTGCTGTTACTTCTGGTATTAATGAGGCAGCAGATGCTATGAAGGATTTGAAAGGAGAATAGTGATGAGTAAGTTAGAAAATTTTAAAAACGGTTTATTGAAAGAAAATCCCGTATTCTCTTTGTTCTTAGGAATTTGTTCAACCCTAGCCATTACATCAACTGTAGATAATGCGATTGGTATGGGTATTGCGGTTATCTTTGTCTTGATTATGTCTAACGTCATTATTTCATTATTACGTAACATCATTCCAGATGAAGTACATATTCCTGTTTATATTGTTATTATTGCGACTTTAGTTAAGATTGTTCAAATGTTAATTGAAGCCTATGCACCAGCATTAAATACCAGCTTAGGTGTATTCATTCCATTGATTGTTGTTAACTGTATTATCTTAGGACGTGCGGAAGCCTTCGCATGTAACCATGGTCCATTTGATGCAGCCTTAGATGGTGTTGGTATGGGTCTTGGTTATACCTTAGCTGTATTGGCAATGGGTCTTATTCGTGAAATCTTATCGACTGGTGGATTTAAGATTTCCAATCCATTGGATACAACCCAAGTTTTTGTGAATGTTTCAATCATTCCAGAAAACTTTACAATCAATATGTTTTCTTCTTCCGTAGGTGCCTTTTTAACATTTGCACTATTAGCTGCTTTTGTTGGATGGTATAAAGATCATTCTGCGAAAAAAGAGGCAGAAGCTGCAAAGGAGGGAAAATAATCCATGGCTGAATTATTTGGTTTATTATTTACAAGCTGTATTGTAAATAACGTTATTTTAACGCAATTCTTAGGTATGTGCCCATTCATGGGTGTATCGAAGAAACGCTCAAGTGCCTTAGGTATGGGTGTTGCCGTTATCTTTGTCATTGTTGTTGCGGCATTGATTACCTACGCTTTGTATTATTTAATTCTTGTACCATTAGGACTTGAATTCATGAACTTAATTACCTTCATTTTGGTTATTGCTTCATTGGTTCAATTAACGGAAATGTTTATTAAGAAAACAAGTCCAGCACTATATAAAAGCTTAGGTGTTTATCTTCCTTTGATTACAACAAACTGTGTTGTATTAAACGTATGTTTAGTCAATATCCAAAATGGATATGACTTCGGACATATGATTATGTATTCTGTTGGTACACCTTTAGGATTTGCTCTTGTGTTATATATTTTCTCTACAATTCGTGAACGTCTTGAATTGAGTGATGTGCCTGAATTCTTTAAAGGAAACCCGATCGCATTAGTTGTTGCTGCAATTATGTCAATGGCCTTTACAGCCTTTGCAGGAGTAATTTAATGGGACGAATCCTAGGTGCTATTTTACTATTTGGCGCTTTAGTTGGGATTTACATTTGGGCATATTTAAAAAATAAAAAAACACCCCTTCCTGAAGGATGTGAAAATTTAAAAACCGATTGTGATGGATGTAAGCTCGTCTCTTGTTCCTTACATCCCGATCACGATAAAAAATAGGAGGAGAACAAAATGATTGTTGCAATTATCATGATGCTTGTTCTTGGTGGACTTTTAGGCTTTGGATTAGGAATTGCTGATTCAAAATTAAAAGTAGAAGTGGATGAACGTGTTGAACATGTCAGTGGTATGCTTCCTGGTTACAACTGTGGTGGTTGTGGATATCCAGGTTGTTCTGGATTTGCAGAAGGTATGGTTACAGGTGAAACCAACCAATGGTTATGTAAACCAACCAAACCAGATCAAAAAGCTGCTATTATCCAATATTTAAAAGAAACACCAGGTCCAGACGGACAAACGGTTGATATTAAAGGATAAGAAAAAGGTGGATCGTTAAAGATTCACCTTTTTTTGTACTGTTTCAAATAGTCTTGAATGGTTGAAGCTTCTGGATCGATATAAATGGTCTTATAGCTTTTCATCGTCACAAAGCCAATCTTTGAGCCAGGCACTTTTTTTAATTGATGAATTGGACAATAGTCCACTGGGACACTGCTTGATTGTTGGCCCTTTGAATAATAGGCAGCAAGCTGTGCACACATACGAATTAATTGTTCATTTACTTCATTTGTTTTTAATAAAACATGGGATCCATGATAATCCTTGACATGGAACCACAAATCATTTTTACGTGATAACTTATGTGTGATGTAGTTATTTTGAAGATTGTTTTTACCAATATAGATATCCGCATCTTCTACTTGTAAATGAATGAAGTTTGGAACCTTCTTTTTCTTGTTTGCTCGTTTATTCTTTTTCTCAAAAAGAACATGGTTATTCACTAGTTCTTCTCTGATTTCTAAGGCATCCTCAATCGAAGCATTTTCTAATTGTTGGTGCAATTGCGTATAATAGGCAATCTCTTCTTCACAAAGCTTGATTTGTTCTTTTAAGACATCTTTTGAGCGTTTGAGCTTATGATATTTTTGATAGTATTTATTCGCATTGCCTTTAATATCTAAACGCATATCCAATGGAATTTTCACCTCTTCATTTGTTTCAAAGGAAGTTAAAGTTACCATTGGTTCTTTTTTGATTTGATACATATAGGCAAAGAGTAAATCACCATATTCTTGATATTTTTTATAATCATTGGATTGTTCTAAGCTTGCTTCAAGCTTTGGAAGCTTTTTCTTCGCTTTCTTTAATTCCTTATCCACCGTACGATAGACATCACCACATTGTTCTTTAATACGAATCTTATGTTCATTTTCAAGATAGAGAGAATCCAAGCCTTCCATTAAAGGATAGATCTTTGCCTCCTGATTTAAATGCGTTAGAGCGATACAATGATATTCTTTTTTATAGATATATAGTTTGTTGCTTTCATTTAATTCATTCATTACTTGCAAATAGTTTTCTCCTCTTTTAAAGCGATATTCAAATTCATTGGCTAAAAGGGGAGAAAAGCCATAGACCTGTTGTACTAGGCTTTGATCTGGATCAATTTGATTAATTTCATTGGGAAGCTTTTTTTCTTTTTGTTCCGGCAATTTATATTTTGCCCCAGGATGAATAAAACGCTTTGAGTTTTCATAAACCGGAATTCGCTTTAGTGCATCAATAATAATTTCATCCTTATTAACTAAAACCATATTTGCATATTTACCCATTAATTCGACATATAAATCAAATTCTACAAAGTCACCTAATTCATTGCGACAAGATAAATGTAAATCTAAAATACGATCAAAGTTCTTTTGTTCAATCTCAGTTAGAATACAATTGCTGCATTGCTTTCTTAAGACCATCACAAAGTTGCTTGGATTGCTTTGGGTCGTTTCTTTTTGTTGGGTAAAATAAATACGATTGGTATTGGAATGAACATTAATGACTAGTTTTTTTGTACCATTGTGTCGTGTATGTAAATGAAGTAGAATTTCTTCATCACTTACGTTTTGGATTTTATTAATTTTACAAGGCGTATATTGATTTAATTCCTTGCTGATTTTATGTAAAAGTAATCCATCCATGGCCATTTTATCACCTCTAATCCCGCTCATTGTAACATATGGATAAAATCTTTGACAGTCTAAACGTTCAAGGATACAATGGTTAAAAAAGGGAGATGTAATATGAAACGTGGATTGTTAATTATATTAAGTGGTCCAAGTGGTGTAGGAAAAGGAACGATTCGAAAGTTCTTTGAAAAGAACACAAAATTGAACTTAACTTATTCGACTTCGATGACGACACGTAAGCCAAGAACAGGTGAAGTGGATGGAGTTGATTATTTTTTTTCAACAAGAGATGACTTTGAAAAGGCCATTGAAAATGGTGAGTTATTAGAATATGCAGAATTTGTTGGAAACTATTATGGAACACCATTAAAAGAAGTCAATCGCTTAAGAGATGAAGGAAAGAATGTTCTTTTAGAAATTGAAGTACAAGGAGCCTTACAGGTACAAAAGCGTTGTCCAGATGCTTTAAGTATTTTTATCATACCACCTTCAATGGATGAGTTAGAAAGACGTATTCGTGGAAGACGTAGTGAGCCAGAAGAAATCATCCAACAGCGTTTATCAAAAGCATCTTCTGAAATGAAAATGATTAATCAATATAAATATATTGTATGTAATGATGATCCAAAATTAGCTGCAGAGCTTATTGAAACGATTATATTACGTCATATTGAATTGGAAGAAAATAAATAATTGAATTGATAATGATTAAACATCAATCTGTACAATTGTAATATTGTGATTGGTGTTTTTTTAATCTTTAAGTGTTAAGACAAAATAAGATTGAATAGTTAAATAGATTCTGAGATGTTATAATTCCAATATCTTTTATTTAGACATCAATGAAGGGAGGTAATAAAATGAAGAAAGATCCATTCAAAGAATATATAAGAGAGTCGGAACCCGATAAAGCGTATAAAGGGTATGCTTGGAGTACTGCAATTGGACTTCAAGCGGTAGATGGATTGAAACCATCGAAATATTTAATTGATACGGCTATTCAAAATATTGAAGGGAAAATCACAATCAAGGAAGCACAGAGTCTTATTGAAAACTATTATAAGGAAAAATCGGTCGACTTATCTGATGATTCGCGCACTGAAGAAGCGGATAAGGTTTCTTCTCGTATTGCAGAAATCCTTTCGGAAACAGCTTTTTCATTTTCTCCAAATGAGTATATCTCCATTCATCGGCGTCTTTTCCAAGGTATCTATAAACATGCTGGAAAGATCAGAGATTATAATATTACAAAGAATGAATGGGTACTTGATGGTGCATCGGTAATATATGGTAACGCTTTAGAACTAAAAGCGACACTCGACTATGATTTTTCGCAGGAAAAAGACTTTAGCTATAAAGGCCTTTCAATGAATGAAATCATTCATCATCTTGCCCTCTTTGTTTCAAGACTGTGGCAAATTCATATTTTTTCTGAAGGGAATACAAGAACAACCGCTGTGTTCTTTATCAAATATTTGAGGACGCTTGGTTTTTCAGCGAGTAATGATAGTTTTGCAGAAAACGCATGGTATTTTAGAAACGCATTGGTTCGTGCAAACTATACGAATCTTCAAAAAGAAATTTATGAAACGACTGAGTATTTGGAAGTATTTCTAAGAAACCTTCTCTTGAACGAGAATAATGAGCTCCATAATCGAAATCTTCATGCAAGTGGACTTTTGAATAATACAAAAGTGGACATTGAGACAGAAAAAGTGGACATTCAAGATACAAAAGTGGACATTGGAACTGTGCTTATAGAAAAAGGCTGTGATTTTTCAGTGAAGACAACGATTCATGTCTATAGACTTTTTGAAAAGTTTGGCTTTGATGGCATCTTTGGAAGAAGTGCCGTGATGGAATTACTTGAATTGAAAAGCTCTGCTGCTTCTAAATTGCTTTCAAATCTTTTACAACAAGATTTAATTGAGCCCGTATCTGGTTATGGAAAAGGGAAATATCGTTTCAAAAAGGAAAGCTAGAAATTGGTGATTATCTGTGACTTACCGTCATCTGATTTTATCCTTGAATTTTTTTGCATTTTGTGATAAAAAATATTTGTATGAAAAAAAGGAGTGGGTAAAACCACTCCTTCATTTTGGAAGGAGATTATCTATGGATCGTTTAAAAGAATGGATCGAACCTCTTTTAGAACAACAGGGTTGTCGATTGTATGATTTAGAATGGCTAACAAATGAAAAGCCGCCCTTATTACGTATTTCAATTGAAAAGATTGATGGACCTGTTGATTTGGATGCCTGTGCTGCTTGTTCAGATGTGATTGGAAATTGTCTGGATGAAAAGGATTGGTATGGCAAGGAATATAACCTTGAAGTCTGTTCACCAGGTGCTGAACGTGAATTAAAGACTGATGAACAAATTCAAAATGCAATTGGTTCGTATGTCTATGTTAAATTAAAAAATCCGAAACAAGGCTTAGACCATGTCTTGGGAGATTTAAAAGAGGCAGATGATCAAACGGTGACGATTCAATATAAAGATAAAACGCGAAATAAAGAAATTTCGATTGATAAAGAGAATATTTCTCTCATTATGACTGCAGTAAAACTATAGGAGAAAAGAATGAAAGTAAAAGTTAAAGATTTAAAAAATGCATTATTGGGAATTGAATCCAATCGTCAATTATCCTCCGATATTGTAGAAGGAGCTTTAATTGAAGCTCTAACTAAAGCGTATCGTAAACACGTTAATCAAAGTGATGTCTATGTTCGTGTCGCTATTGATGATGGACATATTCATATCTATCCAGAACGAATGGTTGTTGAAGAGGTAGAAGATGATGCTTTAGAGCTTTCCTTAGAGGATGCACAAAAGATCAATAAAAATGCTAAGATTGGCGATATGATCAGTGAAGAAGAGGTTGATTTCTCTGAATTTGATCGCGCGGATGTTAACCTTGCTAAAAACGTCATGAAACAAAAGATTCGTGAAGCCGAAAAACAATTGGTTTATGAAGAATATTGTGACAAGGTAGACGATATGGTCTTAGGTACAATTGAAACCGTTGAAGACAAATTCGTTATTGTTAATATTGGAAAGACCTTGGCAATGATGCCTCGTATGAATCAAATTCCAACGGAACACTATCGTGAAGGTCAAACCATTTCGGTTGTGATCAGTAAGGTTGATAAAGAATCTAAAGGGGCACAGGTTTTAGTCAGTCGTGCAACTCCAGTCTTTGTTCGTCGTTTATTTGAAAAGGAAGTTCCTGAAATCTATCAAGGAATTATTGAAATCAAAGCCATTGCACGTGAAGCCGGTGAACGTTGTAAGATGGCCGTGTATTCACACAATGAAAATATCGATCCAATTGGTGCTTGTATTGGTCCAAAAGGACAACGTGTTCAAAGTATTATCAATGAATTAAATGGTGAAAAGATTGATATCTTTGAATGGTCCGATAACATCAGTGAATTGATCCAAAATGCTTTAAGTCCATCGGAATCCATTGCGGTATTTAAAAATGCTGAAGTGAAGGATGGTTTAGTCGTTGTCGTTCCAGATAATCAATTGTCTTTAGCAATTGGTAAAAAGGGTAAAAATGCACGCTTAGCTGTTTTATTATCCAACCATAAAATTGATATTAAATCCGTTTCTGAAATGGAAGAGCTTGGCGTTGATTACATGGCTTTAGCGCAAGAAATGCAAGATGAATACGAACAAAAGAAAGCCGAAGAGCGTGCTTATAAACAACAATTACGTATCGATGAGCTAAAAAATGAAGAAGTCGATATGGAAAATATTGAGCTTCCAGACTTTGAATACAACGATGACGATGCCGAAGAGGATATCATTTTAGATGAAGCAACAAATGAGGGAGAAGAAGTTGTTCTTGAAGAAGAAACAACAGTAGAACCTCAAGAAGAAATCGTTGTTGAGGAAGAAAAAGAAGAAGACGAAATGGAAGTGGCAGCTCGTATTGCCAAAGAATCACGTGCAAAAGAAAGAGCAAGTGAAGTCAAAGAATTTACTTCAAAATTTGAAAACTTTGCGGATGCTTCGCATAAAGAAGAACCAAAGAAGGCCAAGAAGAAATTTGAAGAACCTAAGAAAAAGGAAGTCAAAGAAGTAGAAGAAAAGAAACCTCAATTTGAACAAATGAAACCAATTTATTCTGAAGAAGAATTGGCAGAAATTGAAGCTGAGGAAGAATACGAAGATAATCGTTGGGATGACGATGTCGATTATGAAGAATATGATGAATATTACGATTAGGAGAAAATATGCGTAAGATTCCAATGAGAAAATGTGTGGTCACACAAGAACGCTTTCCTAAAAAGGAATTGATTCGTGTGGTCCGTACACCAGAAAATCAAATTGTGGTTGATCCCACTGGAAAATTAAATGGACACGGCGCTTATGTCAGTAAGCGCAAAGACACGGTTGAATTAGCGAAAAAGAACAAAGCGTTAAATCGAGCACTTGAACAGGAGATTCCAGAAGAAATTTATACAAAGCTTTTGGAGTATGTGGATGAATAAAGAGATTTCTTTAGCGCAATTGGCTTGGAAGGCCGGTAAGGTTGTTTCAGGCGATCGCTTAATTCCAGCAATTCAAAGTTCAAAGGTCTATTTAGTGATCGTTTCGAGTGCATGTGGAAAAAATCGCAAAAAGAAATTAATGGATAAATGCAAATATTATGATGTCCCATTTAGGGAAATCGATGCCTTGGAGTTTAATCAAATTTCTTTACGTTCCATCAATTCGTTTGGAATTATTGATCAGAAGTTTGTACAAGCAATGATTGAGAAAGGGTAGGTGACGCGAATGGCATACAACAATAACAATAAAAAGAAGGGGAATCAACATAAGAAAAGACCCAATAAGTTTAATAAGAATAACAATTCACGGAATAAACAATCCAGACCTGCAAGAAAGGTTGAAGAAGTAAAAGAAATTACCTATTCAGATACCTTAACGGTTGGTCAATTGGCTGAATTGATGCATAAAAACAGTTCAGAAATCATTAAGTTTTTATTCTTATTAGGAAATATGTCGACCATCAATACGACGCTATCCGATGATGATATCGAATTGATTTGTGCTGAATTTAATGTCGAAGTACATAAAGAAATCATCATTGAAGAAGATAACATTGAGGATCAATTAGACAATATTGAAGAGGATGAATCCAAGCTAGTTTCTCGTCCTCCTGTTGTTACAATCATGGGTCACGTTGACCATGGAAAAACAACCTTATTGGATACAATCCGTAACACCAATGTAACTGGAGATGAATTTGGTGGAATCACCCAACATATCGGAGCATACCAGGTAGAAGTATCGGGTCGTAAGGTAACATTCTTAGATACGCCAGGACATGAGGCCTTTACTGCTATGCGTGCTCGTGGTGCCCAAGTCACTGACGTTGTTATCATTGTCGTTGCAGCCGATGATGGTGTTATGCCGCAAACAAAGGAAGCTGTCGATCATGCTAAAGCAGCAGGTGTTCCTATTATTGTTGCGGTCAATAAAATTGATAAACCAGGTGCAAATCCCGATCGTGTTATGTCAGAAATGTCAGAGCTTGGTGTTATGCCAGAGGATTGGGGTGGAGATACCATTTTCCAACCAGTCAGTGCAAAAACGGGTGAAGGCGTTCAAGACTTATTAGAAACGATTTTAATCGTATCTGATATGCAAGAGCTAAAAGCCAATCCTGAAGCCATGGCTAGTGGTACTGTTATTGAAGCCAAGTTGGATAAGGGACGTGGACCAGTCGCTACCTTATTAGTACAACGTGGTTCTCTACATGCGGGTGATTCAGTTGTCGTAGGTACCTCTTATGGACGTGTTCGTAAAATGACCAATGATAAAGGAAAAGAAATTAAAAAAGCTGGACCATCAACACCAGTTGAAATCATTGGTTTAAATGAAGTGCCAAGAGCAAGTGATGTCTTCATGGCTTATAGCACTTATAAACAAGCGCAATCGATTGCTCAATCACGTGAAGAAAAACAAATCGAAAAAGAACGAAACTCTTCTTCGGCTTTATCTTTAGAGGATTTAGCACGTAAGATCAGTGAAGAAGATATGAAGGAAATCAATGTCATTATTAAAGCCGATGTACAAGGTTCAGCCGAAGCTTTAAAAGCATCAATGGAAAAATTGGATGTAGATACGGTTCGTATTAATGTCATTCGATCAACGGTTGGTACGATCAGTGAATCGGATATCCTTTTAGCCAGTGCTTCCAATGCCATTATTTATGGTTTTAATATTCGTCCAACGGCTGCCGTTCGTAAAAAAGCAGAAGAAGAAAATGTTGAAATTCGTTTACATAACATCATTTATAAGGCTTTAGAAGAATTAGAAGCTGCTATGAAGGGTCTATTAGCACCTGTTTATGAAGAAGTCGTTATTGGACAAGCTGAGGTTCGTGAAACCTATAAGGCTAGTAAGGTTGGTACAATTGCTGGATGTATGGTAACCGATGGTAGTGCAAAACGTGATTCGAAGGTTCGTGTAATCCGTGATGGTATTGTTATCTATGAAGGTGTCTTAGGATCTTTACAACGATTCAAAGACTCCGTTAAAGAAGTACAATCGGGTTATGAATGTGGTATGACCGTAGAAAACTTCAATGATATTAAAGTTGGCGATATTATTGAATTGTATGAAGATCAGGAAGTAGAGCAGGATTAATATGTCATTAAAACAAGAACGATTAGATATGATTCTACAAAGAGAAATTTCTAATATTCTCCAATTTGATTTAAAGAATCCAAAGCTTGGCTTTGTGACCGTAACCGATGTGCAATGCTCGAAGGATTTATCGGTTGCGAAGGTTTATGTTTCCTTTTTAGGAAAACAAGAGAGAAATGATGCGGGACTTCGTGTTTTGGATCATTCCAAAGGTTATATTCGTTCCGAGCTTGCCAAACGCTTAAGCATTCGTAAAACGCCAAATTTGGTTTTCTTACAGGATAAGAGCTTGGATCGAGGCAATCGTATTGAAAAAATTTTACATAATCTAGATGAGGAATAGTTCATTCTATTCCTTTTTTTGTTATAATTTGGGTATGACAATACTAGGTATCGGACAATCGGTTTATGACATTCTCTATCCGATTGATCAATTTGAAAAAAACAAAAAATATCGTGTGAATAATAGTGTGCAATGCATGGGAGGACCCGTCAGCTGTGCTATGGCTCTTTGTGGAAAGTGGAAGGCCGATGTCAAGATTTGTTCAAGAGTAGGAAAGGATACATTTGGAAAGGAAATCATTGAACAATTAAAAGAATATGGAGTAGATCCCTCCTACATTTTTATGGACGAAAAGGATTCAACCTCAATTAGTTCAATTCTAATTGATGAAAGTGGCAATCGAACGATTTTAAATCATCCAATGACTTTTGAAAGTATATATCCATTTGATTTGCCGAAAGACTGTGATGTTCTTTTATTTGATGGACATGAAGTGGATTTATCTTTAAAGGCATTTGAAAAATATAAAAATGCTAGAACCATCTTTGATGGCGATAAGTATAAGTCTGAAACGATGGAGTTAATTCAAAATGTGGACTATTTGGTTTGTTCCTTACAATTTGCCCAAGAAATAACAGGTCATCCTTATGATGAGAAGACGTATTTAGAGCTTTGTGTAATCAATTCGAATCATGTGGTATTAACGCTAGGTGAAAAAGGCTGTATGTATAAAGATAAAATTTATCCTGCTTATCCTTGTGAAGTAAAGGATACGACTGGAGCAGGTGATATCTTTCATGGAGCCTTTGCCTATGGCTTGGATCAAAATTGGTCTATTGAAAAAATTATTTCCGTAGCATCGATGGCAAGCAGTCTAGCTTGTGAAAAGGTCGGTGGCGTACCTGGAATTCCAAGCTTAGAAGAGGTCAAAAACCTTTTATATAAAATGTAAACGCATACATTTAAAGAACTTGTGAAAATCGTAACAAAAACTTGTGAAAGTTTTGACAATGGCATTCACTTGTGATAAGTTTATCAATGTAAACAGATTGATATCAATCTTGGAGGTCTTATGGAAACAAAAGAAGTTGTTATTGTAAGTGCTTGTCGAACAGCAATTGGTAAATTCTGTGGTGAATTCAAAAATGTTTCAGCGCGTGATTTAGGAATTGCGGTAGGAAAGGAAGCCATCAAACGTGCCGGTGTGGATGCGAAGGCAGTGGATGAAATTGTCATGGGTCAAGTCTATGGTGGCATGCAAGGTTCTTTACCAGCTCGTCAAGTTTCAATGCGAATTGGAATGAGTATTGAATCAAATGCCGTTACCGTCAATCAAAACTGTGCTTCAGGGATGCGTGCACTAGAGATTGCTTGTAATGATATCCAATTAGGAAAAAGTGATATTGCCTTGGTTGTTGGAACTGAAAATATGACACAGGTTCCATTTATGTTACCAAATGCACGTATGGGATATCGTATGGGAAGTATTCCACAAGCTGGTGGAGCCGCTTTATATGATGCTCTACTTCATGATGCGCTATATGATGAATTAAGTGGTGGCCATATGGGTGCTACAGCTGACAATGTAGCCAAGCTTTATAACATCACACGTGAAGAATGTGATGAATTAGCGGTTATGAGTCATCAACGTGCTTGTAAAGCAACCGATGAAGGAAAATTCAGGGATGAATTGATTCCAATTGTTGAACATACACGTAAAGGGGATGTCGTTCATGATACCGATGAACACATGATTCGTGGTTGTAATCTAGAAACGATTTCCAAATTACGTACCGTATTTAATAAGGATGGGGTAACTACCGCTGCCAATGCATCTGGTATTAACGATGCGGCTGCTGCTGTTGTTGTCATGTCTTTAGATAAAGCCAAAGAATTAGGTATTGAGCCAATGGCAAAAATGCTTTATATCTGTGGAAAAGGTGTTGAACCAGAAGTTATGGGTCTAGGACCAGCGGTTGCGATTCCTGAATGTTTAGATCGAGCTGGCGTAAAATTTGATGATGTCGATTATTGGGAAGTTAATGAAGCCTTTGCGGCGCAATTTATCGGTGTTGAACGTAAATTAAAAGAAGATTACGGCTATATTGTCGATCGTAATAAAACAAACTTAAATGGATCAGGTATTTCTTTAGGACATCCAGTTGGATGCTCGGCTTTACGTATCATTGTTACGATGCTTTATGAAATGCAAAGACAAGATGCGAAGATTGGTTGTGCCTCTTTATGTGTAGGTGGAGGACCAGCTATGGCTTCACTTTGGACACGTGAAATTTAGTCTTTGTGAAAATATTAATTTGTGAAAAAACGATTAAAATAAACTTGTAAAAAAATTCACAAAGTCATTGACGAAGAAAAATAATGTATGTAAAATGATTCATGTATGAAAGATTTTCATGCATGAACTTGAAGTTGAATAATTAGGAAAGGAGAACTTCAATTTATGGATTTCAATTTAACACCACAACAAGAAATGATGCAGACTTTGTTCAGAGAAGTTGCGAACGGTGAAGTTAAAGACAACGCAGCGGATGTTGATGAACAAGAAAGATTTCCAAAAGAATCTGTCGAAGTAATGCGTCAAGCAAAAATGCTAGGAATCCCATATCCTCGTGAATATGGTGGAGCTGGAGCTGATTATTTAAGCTATGTATTAGCTGTTGAAGAATTGGCAAAAACATGTGCTACAACATCAGTTGTATTAAGTGCACACACATCTTTATGTACTTGGCCAATTTCTCAATTTGGTAATAAAGAACAAAAGGATAAATATCTTCCAGACTTATGCTCAGGAAAGAAATTAGGAGCTTTTGGTTTAACTGAACCAAATGCCGGTACAGATGCTGCTGGACAACAAACAACAGCTGTATTAGATGGCGATTATTATATTTTAAATGGTACTAAGATTTTTATCACAAATGCTGGTGAAGCTGACATTTATGTTATCTTTGCGATGACTGATAAATCAAAAGGTACGCATGGTATTTCCGCATTTATCGTAGAAAAAGATTATGAAGGATTTACATTCGGTTTACATGAAAAGAAATTAGGTATTCGTGGTTCTGCTACACGTGAGTTGATCTTCAACAACGTAAAGGTTCCAAAAGAAAACTTATTAGGACAAGAAGGAAAAGGTTTCCGTATTGCTATGCAAACGCTTGATGGAGGACGTATTGGTATCGCTGCTCAAGCCTTAGGTATTGCGCAAGGTGCAATCGATGAAGCTGTTCCTTATGTAAAAGCTCGTAAACAATTTGGTCGTCCAATTGCAAAATTCCAAAATACACAATTTCAATTGGCTGATATGCAAACGAAAGTTGATGCAGCTCGTTTATTGGTTTACAAAGCTGCAATGGCTAAAGAAGAAGGAAAGCCTTATACAGTATTAGCTGCTGAAGCAAAATTATTTGCTGCAGAAGTAGCAATGGAAGTTACGACAAAAGCAATCCAATTATTAGGTGGATATGGTTATACTCGTGATTTACCAGTTGAAAGAATGTTTAGAGATGCTAAGATCACAGAAATTTATGAAGGTACTTCAGAAGTTCAACGTATGGTAATCTCTGGTGCCATGTTGCGATAAGAAAGGATTAGGTTAGAATATGAAAATTGTCGTTCTAGAAAAACAAGTTCCTGATTCAACTGAAATTACAGTTGATAAAAAAACAGGTGCGTTAGTTCGTGATGGTGTTCCTGCTATCACAAACCCTGATGATTTAGCTGGTTTGGAAGCTGCATTAGAAGTAAAAGATAAAAACCCAGATACTGAAGTTGTTGTTATGACAATGGGATTACCAAAAGCTGCCGATATGTTAAAACAAGGTGTTGCGATGGGTGCTGATAAAGGTGTTTTATTAACAGATCGTGTATTAGGTGGTTCTGATACTTGTGCTACAAGTATTGCCTTAGCTTCTGCATTAAATAAAGTAGGATTCGATTTAGTTATCGCTGGTCGTCAAGCAATTGATGGGGATACAGCGCAAGTTGGTCCACAAACTGCAGAACGTTTAGGAATCCCTCAAGTAACTTATGTTGATGAAATCATCGATATTAAGGAAGATTCAATCACAGTAAAACGTTCATTAGAAGATGTTGAACAAATCGTAACTGCAAAATTACCTTGCGTTATCACAACATTATCTGAAATGAATAAACCTCGTTATATGCAATGTGATCACATTGTTGATTTATGCAAGGAAGATAAGATTGAAGTCTTAACAAATGCTGAATTAGGAATTGATCCTGAAACAGTTGGTTTCAAGGGTTCACCTACATCTGTAAAAACAACATTTACAAAAGATGTAACAGATGAAACAGAAGTATTTACATTATCTGAGCAGGAAACTGCTGACATGATTGCTAAAACATTGAAAGAAAAGCAAATCATTACGAAGTAGGAGGGAAGAGATAGAATGGCTCGATTTGAAGAATATAAAGATATCTTCGTTTTCGTTGAACAAGAAAATGGAAACATTGCAGAAGTAAGTTATGAACTTATTTCTGAAGCAAGAAAACTAGTTGCTTCTATTCCTAGCTTTGAATATAAAGTAGTTGGTGTTTTGCTTGGAAAAGATGTAAAAGATAAAGCACAAGATGTTATTGTACATGGTGCAGATAAAGTAATCGTTGTGGATGATGATTTATTAAAAGATTATTCAACTCAATTTTATGCTGATGCATTAACACAAGTAATTCAAGAATATAAACCAGATTCATTCTTAACAGGAGCTACTCCTTTAGGACGTGACTTAGCACCACGTGTAGCTGCTCGTATCAATGTTGGTTTAACTGCCGATGCAACAAAGATTGTTGTTGATACAGAATATGCTGCTGAAACTGGTGAATCTTTATTAGATGTTACTCGTCCTACTTTTGGTGGTAACCTATTCGGTACAATCGTATGTAAAGATACTCGTCCACAAATGGCTACTATTCGACCAAAAGTATTTGAATTAGCACCAAGTGATGATTCACGTACTGGTGAAGTAGTTGAATTTGCGCCTCAATGGACTACAACAGATCCTCAAGTCTTTGTTGAAAAAGTCATCGAAAAGGTAAAAGCGGATGTAGATATCACAAAAGCTGACATCTTAGTTGGTGCAGGACGTGGAGCAGAACATTGCTTAGACGTTGTTCAAAAAGTTGCTGATGAATTAGGTGGTGTTGTATGTTGTACACGTGCCGTTGTTGAAGATGGTTTCATGGACAAAGAACGTCAAGTTGGTCAAACTGGTAAGACTGTTCGTCCTTCATTATATATCGCTTGCGGTATTTCTGGAGCTGTTCAACACTGTGCAGGTATGGATAAATCAGATATGATTATTTCTATCAACCGTGATCCTCAAGCTGAAATTTTCTCAATTTCAAATATGGGATTTGTTGGAGATGTTCAAAAGGTATTACCTTTATTAGTAGAATCAATTAAAGCAGCAAAAGCTGAATAATAGGAGAATCAAAATGAGTAAAATTGGAGTTGTTGGTGCAGGTACAATGGGGCAAGGTATTGCTCAAGCCTTTGCACAAGCTGGAAATCAAGTAACTGTATGTGACATTAAAATTGAATGGGCACAAGGTGGAATTGATAAAATTGCTGGAAAATTAGACAAATTAGTTGGACGTGGCAAAATCGAAGAAGCTGCAGCAGCTGAAATTAAAGGAAACTTAAAAGCTGGTGAATATGCTGATTTAGCGGATGCTGACTATATCGTTGAAGCTGTATTAGAAAAAGTTGAAGTAAAACAAGAATTGTTCAAAACTTTAGATGAAATCTGTAAAGATGAAACTATCTTCTGTACAAATACTTCTTCATTATCTGTTACTGAAATCGCAAACGGAATCAAACATGAAGTAATCGGTATGCATTTCTTCAACCCAGCAGATCGTATGAAATTAATCGAAGTAATCCGTGGTGGAGCTACAAAAGATGAAACAAACGATACAATCGTTGAATTATCAAAATCAATTGGTAAAACTCCAGTTGAAGTAAATGAAGCACCAGGATTTGTTGTTAACCGTATCTTAATTCCTATGATCAACGAAGCTTGCTTCATTTTACAAGAAGGTGTTGCGAAAGCGGAAGACATCGATACAGCAATGAAATTAGGTGCAAACCATCCTATGGGACCTTTAGCTTTAGGCGACTTAGTTGGATTGGATATTGTATTAGCTGTTATGAATGTTCTTTATACAGAAACTGGTGATCCTAAATATCGCCCATGTACTTTATTAAAGAAAATGGTTCGTGCTGGTAAATTAGGACGTAAAACTGGAGTAGGATTCTACGACTATTCAAAATAGATCTTAGACATTAGAAGTGGAACCGTTTCGTTTCACTTCTTTTTTTAAAAAGAGAGGAAAGAAAATGGAAAACGTATTATTAGAAAAACAAGGACATGTAAGCATTATTACAATCAATCGTCCAAAAGCATTAAATGCACTTGCAACAGAAGTATTACAGGATTTAGAAGCTGTTGTTGCTCAAGTAGAAGCTGATAAGGATACCTATTGTGCTATTATTACTGGAGCTGGAGAAAAATCCTTTGTAGCTGGTGCTGATATTGTTGAAATGAAGGATAAAAATGTGGAAGAAGCTAAAGAATACAGTGCTTATGGAAACAAAATCTTCAGAGCTATCGAACAATTACATTGCCCAGTAATCGCTGCTGTTAATGGATTTGCGCTAGGTGGTGGATGTGAGTTATCTCTATCTTGTGATATCCGTGTTGCTAGTGAAAATGCAATCTTTGGTCAACCTGAAGTTGGATTAGGAATTACTCCAGGCTTTGGTGGTACACAACGTTTAGCTCGTACGGTTGGTGTTGGCTTTGCTAAAGAAATGATCTATACAGCACGTAATATTAAAGCGGATAAGGCTCTCTCAATCGGTTTAGTGAATGCTGTTGTACCTCAAGAAGAATTAATGGCAACCGTTTTAAAAATGGCAAAGGGAATTGCTAAAAATGCACCGATTGCTGTTGCACAATCTAAGAAAGCCATCAACAATGGTCTTCAAATGGATATCGATGGTGGAATTGCTGAAGAAGTTACGGATTTCGCAGATTGCTTCGCTACCGAAGATCAAACCTACGGTATGGAATGCTTTGTAAATCGTGTAAAAGAAAAAGAATTCAAAAATAAATAATCTTAGAAAAACCGTCTTGCTTTTCCAAGACGTTTTTCTTCTCAGAAAGGAAGCTATTTATGGATTATTCAAAAGAATATCAATCAAAGTTATGTTCTGCAGATCAAGCTGTTCAAGGCATTCAAAATGGCGCTTGGATCGACTATGGTTTTTGTACAGGAACACCGATTGTTTTAGATGCAGCCTTAGCGAAAATTCTTCCATCACTCGAAGATATCAAAGTTCGTGGTGCTATCTTAATGCAGGTTCCGGAAATCTTTAAAATCGAAAATCCGGAAAAACACTTTACATGGAACTCATGGCATATGTCTGGTATTGAACGTCGAGCTATTAAACAAGGCTTTTCATTCTATGCGCCAATTCGTTTTAGTGAATTACCAGGCTACTACCGTGTAAATGTAGAAGATATTGATGTCGCAATGTTCCAGGTTGCACCAATGGATAAATTTGGTTATTTTAACTTTGGACCAAACGCAACCTATATGGCCGATATGTGTAGTCGTGCAAAGAAAATTATTGTTGAAGTCAATGAAAATATGCCGAGAGCCTTAGGTGGTTTCAGTGATTCCATTCATATTTCACAGGTTGATTGCATCGTTCATGGCAATAACGATCCAATCAATGAAATGCCAGCTGGTGGGCCTGCAAGTGAAGTAGATCAAAAGGTTGCTGAGCTTATTGTGAATGAAATCCCTGATGGTGCCTGCTTACAATTAGGGATTGGTGGTATGCCAAATGCGGTCGGTTCATTAATCGCAAAATCCGATTTAAAGCACTTAGGAATTCATACAGAGATGTATGTCGATGCCTTTGTTGATATTGCCGCAGCTGGAAAAATTGATGGTTTATGTAAGAACTTTGATAAGGGACGTCAAACCTTTGCCTTTGGTGCTGGTACGAAAAAATTATATGACTACATTGACAATAACCCTGAATGTATGTCTGCTCCAGTTGATTATGTCAATGACATTCATCGTATTTCTTGTTTAGATAATTTTATTTCTATCAACAATACGGTTGATATTGATTTATTTGGACAAGTTAGTGCCGAATCAAGTGGTTTAAAACATATCAGTGGAGCTGGTGGTCAATTAGACTTTGTCATGGGTGCTCACTTATCAAAGGGTGGTAAGAGCTTTATTTGTTGCTCATCAACCTTCAAAAATAAAGAAGGAAAGCTTCAATCGCGTATTTTACCAACACTTCATCCAGGCTCAGCTGTAACCGATACACGTGCCAATACCCAATATGTCGTAACTGAATATGGTATGGTCAATTTAAAAGGATTAAGTACTTGGCAAAGAGCTGAAGCCTTAATTTCAATTGCTCATCCTCAATTCCAACAAGAATTAATTGAAGAAGCACAAAAAATGAATATTTGGCGTTTATCCAACCAACATTTCAATTTCTAAAATCTACCTCTGGTAGATTTTTTTTTACGATGTCGGAATTCTAGAAATGTCTTGTGGTATACTAATGCTAGAAGGAGGATTTTTATGTTACATTTTCGCAATGATTATCAATCTTCTTGTATTCCAGAAGTACTTGAAGGCTTTTCTCAACATTTAAATGATATTAATTTACCATATGGTACGGATGAGTTAAGCCAACATGCACGGGAAGTACTTCATTCTAAAATGAAGGATCATGACTTAGATATTCATTTTGTCTATAGTGGTACCCTTGCTAATTTAATCATCTTTCGAGCTATCCTTCGCTCGTATGAAGGTGTAATTGCTTGTAAAACAGCCCATCTTACAACCCACGAAATGGGCGCAGTAGAAGCTTGTGGTCATAAGGTTATTGAAATTGATGATACCGATGGAAAGGTGACACCGGAAAAAATACAACGTGTTTATGATTCACATCATCGCCATGCTGAACATATGGTCGATCCCAAAGCGGTTTATATTTCCAATGCGACAGAGCTTGGAACCATTTATTCAGAGGATGAATTACATGCCCTACATGATAAATGCAAAGAATTGGGTATGTTTTTAGTTTTAGATGGGGAACGAATCGGTGCTGCATTGATGTCTGGGGTTGGATATACTTTAAATGATGTCGCTGCTTGCTGTGATATCTTTACTATTGGAATTACTAAAAATGGTGGTTTATTTGGAACAGCCATTGTGATTACCAATGATCAATTAAAGGATCGTTTCCGTTTTGCGATGAAGCAATCAGGTGGATTAATGGCCAAGGCTTGGACGATTGCCTTACAATTTACCTCTTTGTTTGAAAAGGATCAATTTTATGATATTGCTAAAAAAGAAAATGAATATGCCATGCAAATACAGCTTTGTTGTCATAATTTAGGCTATCCTTTATTAGTAAAAGGCTACACCAATCAGGTTTTTCCAGCTTTAAGTGAAGCACAATATGAATATTTAAAAGATTTAGTTGAATTTGAAATATGGGATGTACGTAATGGGTATTATTTCATACGTATTGTTACTTCTTTTTCAACGACACAAGAGGATGTCAATGCCTTATGTGAATGCTTCCGACAAGCTTCTAAAATTAATGAATAAAAAAAGAATCAGTTTTCACTGATTCTATAAATCTAAATGGTCAAGATTGGTCCAACCAATCTGGCCATTTTTTTTCACTTGTGCTTTATCTTGATAAATACGTAAGAGTTTTACATATTCACCTTCTTTTAAAGGGATTAGATAATTTGTATATTCACTGGCTTTCCCATCCTTATAAAATTCCTTTGGAAGCCAAAACTCTCGATTTAAATAGGGATTATAAACAAGGTATTGTTTTTTCTTTTCTTGTCGTATTTCGACATCCCCTTGGTTCCAATTGATAAAAAAGGGAAGTTGGTTGATTTCATCTTGATTTTTTTTAACCTTTACTAAGGGGAGTTGATCAACCGAAGCGACTTCAACTTGATTATTTGAAAAAATCAACGCATTTAATTGACCAATTTTACCTTTGACGACATTACCTCCATCAATACTATAGACATTCATTTTAGCATTGTAGTAGGGATTGAAATCACCGATACGATGACAATATTCCGTGACTGGCATATGTCCACAAACCACGCGTTTGGGAAAGTATTTGTCTTCCTTGGCAAAAAAAGAATGATTGATGACCTCTTTAAAATCATCGCCATAATGCGAACTGGATTGTAAGGCCGAATGAACATAGATCGTTGAATCCGTTTCAATCACATGAGGCAAGTCATTCACAAAGCTAAGCTCCTTTAAAAAGTGCTTTCTTAATTGCCAAGAAAAGTCATCCATATTTGTATCTTCATGAAAAGGTAATTGAATTTGATCGGCCATTTCATGAAGGATGGATTCCTTTCTTGAAAGTAAGACCTTTTTCAAAAAATTTAAACGATAAGAATAGAGTACATTCTTACAGACAAAGTCACAATTTCCCATCAATAGATGGACATCTTCATTTTCACTTTGTTTCATTAAAAGTTTTAAAAGCTTTAAGTTCTCATTGCCTTTTTCTAAGAAGTCCCCAACAATAATCAATCGATCAATATTGGCTTGATAATCGACTTCCTTTAAGAGCTTGATATAGGATGTATAATCCGCATGAATATCACTGATGGCAATCGTACGGCCTTTTGGCTCTGTATTTATTTTTTTAATTTTTACTGATCGGTCCATAAAAAATCTAAAATTTCTGGTACTTCCTTTTCCCAATCCTCTTCACAATGGCGTCCATTTTCACGCACATTAAAATGAATGGATAAGCCTCTTTTAATTAGGACATTGGCTAAAGAAAGACAATCAATGGTTTCATTCACAAAGCCATGACTTCCAGACTCCTCGCTACCCCAAGAAAGATAAAAGGCTGTTTTCTTTCGAATCGAAAGCTTATTTGTATCTTCATATAAATAAGGCATAGTTGGATGAAAATAAGGGGATACACAGACCGCTTTTGAAAAGATTGAATTAAAGCGAATCCCTGCATAATAGGCCATCAGACCCCCACAGCTTGACCCAGCAATCCAAGTATATCTTCTTGAAGGCTTCGTACGATAATGTTGATCAATATATGGCTTGAGCGTATCGATGAAAAAGCGCATTGTTTCATAGCCATGCCCTTCAAAGGATTCTTCTTGGTATTCCGAAGTAAAAGGGTAGGGACCATATTCATCTAAACGATTGTTGCCTTGATGACTGCATTCTTGGCCGACCACAATCATTTTCTTTTTACTTGCTTCAATTTGATCAGCTAAACGCCAAGAACGTCCATAGGTTGCACATTGGTCATCAAATAAGTTATGCCCATCAAACATATAAAGAACGGGATAGCTTTCCTTTGTGCTTTCATAATCATCAGGTAAGTACATATGTATTTTTCGTTCTTCCTTAAATTGAGGCATATATAAACTAAAAATCTTAATCACTACTTGAACTTCCTTTCGCTTTGTTCTCGACTTCAAAAGCCTTTTCAAAGAACTTTGTACGTGTTTTTACATCAGAAAATTTTGCGATGATGACTTCATCTCCCATCGCTTGGGCATAAGCTGGAGGTAAGTAGTTGGTCGCAATCCATTCTTCACTAAACATTTCTTTGATTTCTTTGGCACTGTAGGTATAATGCATTGAATTTCGACGTCCGGCAAAGGCAGCAGAGAAACGATGTAATTTTGAATAAGAGGCTGTATGCTTTAAAATGACCTCTGCCCATAAATCATAGACATCTAAGCTACCAGCATAATTCATTAGGTCAGGGCATAATCCTCCAGGTGGACGGAAGTTTAATTCCAATCCAATTACATCACCTTTCTTACCTAGGCCTTCCTTATCTTGACGTAAACGGAAGTATTCGCCATGGAAGAAGCGATTCTTTAATTGAAAAGCATCGGCAACTCTTTGAGCAATTTCCTTTTCCTTTTGTGGAAGCTCAAATTGTGTATAACAACCTATACTTAATTGATAAACAACACTATCCATGACACTACCGACATATTCAAAAGAGGACATATAGAGAATCTTTCCTTCATGATCGACTAAACCATCTAAGGTAAAGACATCACCATCAATATATTCTTCGATAATCATTGTATATTGTTCGGTAATCGTATAGAACTTCTTTAATTCTCGCATGCTTTCAATTTGATAGGTAAAGCCTGCACCCACACCATGATCGGGCTTCATGACAACAGGGAAACCGACCTCATTAACAAAATCAATCGCATCCTCTAAGGATTGAATCACACGATAACGAGCCGTTGGAATACCAGCCTTCTCATAATATTTTTTCATACCGGCCTTGGATTGATATTCTTCAATCGTCTTTAAATCAAAGCCGGTTTTAATATTAAAGTCATCCCGTAATTGGGCATCCAAATGCAACCATGCTTCATTGTTGGATTCAATCCAATCAATTTTTCCATACTTAAAGGTATAGAAGGCAACGGCTCTTAACATCGCATCATAATCGTTATAGGTATCAACGACATAAATTTCATCACAATATTCTTTTAATTCCTTGGATAAGCTATCATAGGGTTGGTCCACAATGGCAAGAACAGTGGCTCCATATTTCTTTAATCCACGACAAAACATCCAGTAGCTTTCTGGATAGTTTGGGCTTATAAAAACAAAGTTCATTCTATTTCTCCTCCAATTTCGCATATTGTATCGCAATAATCGTTTTTGCATCAACGATGCTTTGATTTAAACACTTTTCATAGGCTTGGTCGAGATCCATCCAGACCAATTGAATATCTTCATCAATATCCTGGGGAAGATAAATACTCGCTTTTTTTGGGTCAATTGCCTTATAGATTTTAATGCGTTCATCACAAAAGCCAGGGGTTGAAACAATATCGTAAACAAGCTCTAAATCACTGGCTTCATAGCGTGCTTCTTCATTTAATTCGCGAAGACCACATTCCTTTGGATTTTCTCCATATTCAAGTTTTCCAGCGGGAATTTCTAAGGTTTCTTGGTTGATCGCATGTCGAAATTGACGAACCAGACAGATTTTATGATCAATGCAAAGTAAAACACCCACTCCACCGGGATGTCTAATAATATCTCGATTCACACGAAGTGAATTGATTTCAACTTCCTTTTGAACAAGGGTAAAGATTGCCCCTTTAAATATTTCTTTCTCTTCCATTTTTATCCTTTCTCTATTTTTTGGTATTGACAATGCCTTTGGTGATGGCCTCGGCAATTTTATCTTGGACACTTTCATTCGATAAATTGGATAGGTCATTATCATTTGAGGTATAACCAAGCTCAATTAATATAGCCGGTGTAGACGCTTTATTTAAAATCGGGAAATTGGCATAATGATCACTGTCAATTCCTTGAAAGGTCGTATAATTCACGGCTTCAAGCTGTTCAGAGATATTGGATGAAAGTGTATTTAATTTTTTCTTTTCTTGACTCATGATCGAAAAACCACGTTGTAGGTTATCCGTATCACTATTTGTCGTAATGGAAATCAAATAATCGGCCTTTTGTTCTGTGGCAATTTGAATCCTTTCGGAATTATCAACGACAACATCCTCAGTTCTTGTATAGACGACCTTATAGCCTGCATTTTCAAGCAATTCGCCTAATTTTTGCGTGATGTCTAAATTGATATCGACTCCATTGGCTTCATTGTTGTTGTTGGCAGCATCCAAACAGATGGTCTGATTTCTTTCCTTTGAGTTGTATTCCATAGTTTCATTGGTTGTTGGAATTCCGGTTGTGGTATTGGTTGGCACTCTTTGATTTCCTTTTGTGAGATTCGATACCAGGTTTGGTTGAACGACAAAAGCCAAAAAAAGTGCAATGACAAAATAAATCAGTGCTTTTTTCATGAGGTTATGATACCACACTTTTGCGAAGGATATGTTTTTTACTTAAAATTTGTTATAATAATGAGCGGTGAACTTATGAAATTTGAAGTCTCAATCGAACAATTTGATGGACCCTTAGATTTAATGCTCCATCTCGTAAAAGAAAACAAACTGGATTTATTTGATTTAGATATGGATGTTTTGGCAAGTCAATACATCACTTTTATTCATGACATGCAAACCCTCCATCTTGAAATTGCCAGTGAATATTTAGAAGAGCTCGCAAGCTTAATTGAATACAAATCAAGAAAGCTTTTACCAAGAGAAAAGGTTGAAGTAAAAGAAGAGTATGAACAAGATCAAAGAGAACGTTTAGTTGCACGTTTATTGGAATATCAACAATATAAGGAAGTCTCTTCCTATTTTAAGGATTCCTTTGATCAAAGACAAAAGCATTTTTCACGCCCACTATCAACTTTAGTAGATGATTGGAAAAAGTCCAATGATCAAGGTCCTTTACAGGATGAATCCGTCTATTCCTTAATGAAGGCCATGCAAAGAGTTTTAAAAAGACATGCCATCCTGCAGCCTTATGAAAGTAAAATAACAATTAAAGAATTATCAACCGAAGAGCGGGTTGAACAAATCAAAAATAAATTTATTGGAATGAATGAGCGTATTTCTTTTGAAGAATGTTGCAACGATTGTATTAATTTACATATGGTGATTGTGACTTTTTTAGGTATTTTAGATTTAATTCATCAAAAATGGTTGTCCTATACCATTGATGATCAAGAAGAAATATGGATATGGAAAGGATAGAATATGAGCAATCAAAAAGCGATTATTGAAGGTCTTCTTTTTTTAAGTGGAGAAGAAGGTCTACGTCTTGAACAAATTCAAGGTACTTTAAATCAAAGTGATCGAGATTCAATTTTAAAGGATATCGAGCTTTTAAAGGAAGAATATCAATCGAACACAAAGGGAATTGAGCTTGTTGAATATGCGAGTCGTTATAAATTTGTAACGAAGGAATTTGTCTATCCTTATGGAGAAAAACTTTTCTCAAGTGAAAAAACTGTTACGCTTTCCCAACCGGCTTTAGAAACCCTTGCCATCATTGCCTATCGTCAACCCATTACCCGGGTTGAAATCGAAGATATTCGTGGGGTAGGCTGTGAAGTCATGTTAAAAAAATTACAAGCTCGTGGTTTAATTGAAGCTAAGGAACGATTGGATACCGTTGGAAAGCCTTTATTGTATACGGTAACCGATACCTTTTTAGATACCTTTCAATTAGAAACCCTACAAGAATTACCGGATCTACCAGAACAAAAACAGGATGAAGAATTATTTGAAATCGAAGAAGGAGAATAAAATGGAACGTCTACAAAAAGTCATAGCTAAGGCAGGAATTTGTTCACGTCGTAAAGCAGAACAATATATTCTAGATGGTCGAGTAAAGGTGAATGGAAAAGTTTGTACGGAACTAGGAACTAAGGTTGATGGAAATGATTCAATTCAAGTGGATGGACAAAGTATTGAACGTGAAGAATATGTCTATTACCTTTTATATAAACCAAAGGGATGTATTTGTAGTGTACAGGATGAATTGGATCGTAAAACCGTAATTGATTATATGCCAAAGGATAAGAGAATTTATCCAGTTGGTCGATTGGATTATGATACCAGTGGCGTCTTGCTTTTAACCAATGATGGCACCTTTACCAATGAAATGACCCATCCGCGCTATCATTTACCAAAAACCTATGTGGTCAATCTTCAAGGCATTCTAACAAAAGAGGATGTAAAGAAAATAAGAAAAGGCTTTAATGGCTATCAAGCTGCGAAAATCTACTTCCTTGAAACCGATGTAACGCGAGATCGCATGCGTTTTGAATTAACCATTTATGAAGGAAAGAATCATGAGGTTAAAAAGATGATGGAAGACTTAGGTCATGAAGTACGTAAGCTTCATCGTAAATCCTTTGGCTTTATCGAGCTTGGAAATTTAAAGCCGGGAGAATATCGAACCTTAAAAATTCATGAAATTAAAGCCTTAAAACAATTGGCGAAACAAGGAGAAAACCAATGAAGCAGGTCTTTGTGAAGCAGGATTGTGAAGTCAATTCCTTAATTAATCTGGATGAAGAGCAAGCCCATCATTTATTTGATGTCCTACGCATTCAAAAAAAAGAAGTGGTTCGCGTGGTAAGCAACGATTCAAAGATCTTTCTTGCCCATCCATCTGAACGAGGCTTTTTATATTTATTTAATGAAATCGAAATCGAA
>CAVKAP010000033.1:0-3043 GCA_963654445.1 Segatella copri | reverse complement strand
ATTGATACCCTAATGGATTTTCAATCCGATTTAAATTTAGTTGCGTATGAAAAGGAAAACAATCCTTCGAAGCACTTAGCCCATTATTTAAAAGAAAAGAAGGAGTCCATGACCATTTGTATTGGACCAGAGGGTGGATTTGAAGACTTTGAAATTGAAAAGCTTAAAGCCAATCATTTTCAAAGCTGTTCACTAGGCCCAAGAATTTTACGCGCTGAAACGGCAGCTTGTTATGTCTTATCAGCAATCGAATATCAAAATCATATAGAGGAGTAAAGTATGCGTTTTTCAATCACAACCTTAGGATGCAAGGTCAATGCCTATGAATCCCAATATTATGCGGAGGAATTAAAGAAACTAGGCTTTGAAGAAGTATCCGATGATCAAGAAAGTGATATTTGTATTATCAATACCTGTACGGTCACCAATACTGCAGCCCATAAATCACGTCAAAAAATTCATCAGGCTAAAAAGAAGAATCCAAACGCCTATTGTGTTGTGGTCGGCTGTTATGCCCAATTTGCCAAGGAAGAAGAACGTGATCATTTGGATGCAGATTTAATTATTGGTGCCAATCATAAAAATCAATTAGCTCCTTTGATTCAAGAGATGGTTTCTAAGAATGAAAAAAAGGATACCGTTAATGAAATTGTGCAATTTAATGATTTTGAAGCGATGCCCATTCACTATTTTGAATCCAAGCATCGTGCCTTTTTAAAGGTAGAGGATGGATGCAATCAATTTTGTTCCTATTGTGCCATTCCTTTTGCCAGAGGAAGAGAGCGTTCTTTAAAATATGAACAAGTCATAGAAATCGCAAAAAACCTTGCTTCAAAAGGGCATAGTGAAATTGTCTTAACAGGTATTCATACGGGACGCTATAAGGATGGAGACCGTCATCTTTCTGATTTACTACAAGGCCTATTAGAAAATACTCCAGAGAATGTTTATTATCGTATTTCAAGTATTGAAATTACGGAGGTTGATGATGCTCTGATTCAATTGATGGCAGAAAATCCTCGGATTTGTCCTCATTTACATATTCCAATTCAATCGGCTTGTAATGAAACCTTAAAACGAATGAATCGACCTTATACTGTTGAAGAATTTAAAGAACGAATCACTGAAATTCGACAGGCCTTACCGGATATTTCCATTTCAACCGATGTGATTGCTGGCTTTGTACAAGAATCGGATGAAGAATTTCAAGAAACCTATAAGAATATCAAAGACATTGGCTTCTCCTTTTTACATGTCTTCCCTTATTCTAAAAGAAATGGAACAAAGGCTAGCTTTATGAAAGGCGAAATCAATGGAAAGATAGCCAAGGAAAGAGTCGCTTCCTTGTTGGAATTATCCAAACAATTGCGCTTAAAGGATATGCAAAGATTTCCAATTGTGACTGTTTTGATTGAAAAGAGACAGGATGGAGTCTATAGTGGATATACCAATCAATATCATCCAATCTCCATTTATTCCGATCAAGTCTTAGAAGGTCGGATTACTCTAAAATGGGATTCCATTGATGAGAATGGCTATATTTCTAGAAAGGTTGATTTAAATGCGATTAAGTAAATTGTTTAAAAATGCACCGACAACCAATGTCAGTGGTTTATGCTTCGATTCAAGAAAAGTAAAAAAGGGAAATGTCTATTTTTGTTTACCAGGTATTATGCATGATGGACATGAATTTATCCCTCAGGCGGTTGAAAATGGGGCCATTTGTGTTGTGCATTCAAAAGAACTCACAAAGGATCAAATGCCTGAAGGTGCAATCTATATTCGTGTTGATGATGTGACCGATGCCATGAATCAAGTCGCACGCATCTTTTATTCGAAACCAAGTGATAAAATGATGATGTATGGGGTAACTGGGACCAATGGAAAAAGTACGATTACCAATATCATTAAAAATATTCGAAATTTGAAGGAACCAACGGGATATATTGGTACAATTTCCATTGAATATGGAAATGTACGTCTGCAACCAGATTTAACAACACCCGATGCTCTATTCCTACAAGAAAAATTATCGGATATGGTTCGCCATGGCATGAAGGCTTGCGCTCTTGAAGTATCCAGTCATGGTTTAGCTCAGCATCGTGTGGATGGCATTGATTTTGATGTCGCTATTTTTACAAATCTTACCTATGATCATTTGGATTATCATGGAACCATGGAAAGCTATTTTGAAGCTAAATCGCTTTTATTTAGTCAACGTGTGAAAAGTGATGGGGTCTCAGTTTTAAATATTGATGATGCAAAGTTTGATGACTTAAAGAAGCTATCAAAAGCACGTGTTGTTTCCTATGGGATTGAAAAGGAATGTGATTATCGTGCCATCAATATCAATATCTTAGCTGATTGTACAAAATTTGATTTAATCTATCGCGGTAAGACCTATCCAGTCACAACCAATTTAGTCGCAACCTATAATGTCTATAACTTATTAGCTGCGATTGCGGCCTTAAATGAAACCGATATGGACCTAGAGGTCATTTTACAGGCTTGTCGACGTTTATCACAAATTGATGGACGTATGGAACAAATTAAGCTCGGACAGCCTTTCCATGTCATCGTTGATTTTGCACATACACCAGATGGTATTGAAAAGATGCTTCAATTTGGACGTAAAATTGCGAAAAATCATAAGGTAATTGTGGTCTTTGGTTCTGCTGGCAAAAGAGATGTACATAAGCGAAAGGTCTTTGGTGAATTGGCCGATCAATATGCCGATTATATTGTCTTGACCGAAGATGATCCAAGAGATGAGAATCCAGCTTTAATTGCAGATCAAATTAAAGAAGGTATTAAAAATACGAATCAAATCTATATTCAAAATCGATATGAAGCAATTCGTCAAGCCATTGAAAGTGCCAATGAAGGCGATGTCGTTCTCTTATTAGGAAAAGGGGATGAACCTTTCATTTATCGAGAAGAAGGACGTGCTCCTTATACGGGTGATAACGTGATTGCCAAAGAATGTATTGAAAAGTATTCCATTTTTGCGAATCAATCAAAGGACTAGGCGTTGAAATTTTTT
>CAVKAP010000032.1:0-14685 GCA_963654445.1 Segatella copri | reverse complement strand
TAAGCTGGGTGTGATTGATTATGAGAATCCAAGTAAAATATCCCTTTATGCATCCAGCTTTGATGGAAAAGAAGAACTCGGTGATTTGATTACAAAATATAATAAGAAACAAGAAAAGAAGAATAAAAAGAGCAATGTCATTACTTATAATGATTTTATCGCAACCATGCTAAGCTCAGTTACAAGTATTGTAAATATTATTAGTTATGTTCTGATTGCTTTTGTTTCGGTTTCTTTGATTGTTTCAAGTATCATGATTGGTATTATTACCTATATTTCGGTATTAGAAAGAACAAAGGAAATTGGTATATTGCGATCAATTGGTGCTAGTAAAAGAGATATCTCTCGTGTCTTTAATGCGGAAACGTTTATCATAGGACTAATCAGTGGCTGTTTAGGAATACTTATTACATTTATTTTAAATATTCCTATTAGTCATATTGTCGAATCAATGACAGGCGTTTCAAATATTGCCAAGCTTCCATATCTAGGTGCAATCGCATTGATTTTAATTGACTTAATTTTGACAGTGATTGCAGGATTAATTCCATCTCGTATTGCGTCAAAGAAGGATCCAGTGGAAGCTTTACGAAGTGAATAATTAAAAAAAACGTAAATTCTTTGATTCATAATTTGTAAAAAAGTCTTTATATAAAGGACACTAAATGAAAACACTTACAATTTTATCATTTTTAAATACTTTTTTTAGAACAATGTGGTACAATATTACCAGCAAATACTAAGTTTTAGGAGGATGAGTATGGAACAAAATAATATGCTCGCTATGATTTTAGCGGGTGGTCGTGGAACGCGTTTGTTAGATTTAACAAAGAAAAATGCGAAGCCGGCCGTTTATTTCGGTGGAAAATATCGTATCATCGATTTTCCATTGAGCAATTGTGCGAATGCTGACATTAATGTTGTTGGTGTTTTAACACAATACGAATCAGTTGAGTTGAACGCTTATGCTGGTCAAGGACAAAGATGGGGACTTGATACCCGCGGTAGTGGTGTTTATGTCTTGCCACCACGTGAAAAAGATGGAACAAAATTTGATGTTTATCAAGGTACTGCAGATGCCATTACGCAAAATATTGATTTCATCGATAAGTTTAATCCAGAATATGTTTTGATTCTTTCAGGTGACCATATTTATAAGATGGATTATTCTGAAATGTTAAAATATCATAAAGAAAATGATGCAGATGCAACAATTGCTGTATTGCCAGTTCCAATGAAGGAAGCTAGCCGATTTGGAATTATGAATACGGATGAAAACAGTCGAATTATTGAATTTGAAGAAAAACCGGAACATCCAAAAAGCAATTTGGCAAGTATGGGTATTTATATCTTCAACTGGAAGGTATTAAGAAAAGAATTGCTTGATGATGCGAAGAAAGAAAATACTTCTCATGACTTTGGTAAGGATATTATTCCTTCTTACTTAAATCAAGGAAGAAATTTAATGGCATGGAAGTTTGAAGGATATTGGAAAGATGTTGGAACCATTGATTCCTTGTGGGAAGCCAATATGGATTTATTGAATAAAAACAATGAATTGAACTTAGATGATCCAAATTGGAAGATTTACACAGAAGATATTCCTTCCTTACCTCAATATATTGGCGAAAAAGGTCAAGTTAGTCATTCTTATATTAATCAAGGTGCAATTATTGAAGGTAGTGTTAAAGATTCTGTTTTATTTAACGGAGTTGAAATTTCAGAAGATGCAGAGGTTTGTGAATCTGTATTGATGCCAGGTGTTCATGTTGGAAAGGGTGCTAAAGTATATCGTGCTCTTGTAGCAGAGGATATTAAAATTGATAGTGAAACAGTCGTTGGTTCACCTTCTAGCAAAGAAATCACTTTGGTTGCAAAGCGAGTAAAGAAAGGTGATTAATTATGGCAAACGCATTAGGTATAATTTCATATAATGATTCAAATGTTTTCGTAGAAGGAATGCAGGAATATCGTCCATTGGCTGCATTTAACTTTATGGGACGTTATCGTTTAGTCGATTTTCCAATTTCAAATATGACCAATTCTGGTATGGATGACATTCATTTATTTGTGAATGGAAATCCAAAACCTGTTTTTGAACATATTGGACGTGGTCGTCAATATAATATCAATTCAAAGCATGGAAACTTGGAATTGGTTCCTTTATGGAAAGAAAATGGACGTGGACAATTTACTCCAGATGTAGAATCGTATTTTGAAAATTTACATTCGGTTGAAAAGAGTAATATGGATTATGTTATTATTGCTCCAATCAATATTGTCTTCAAAGCAAATTTTGATGAATTATTAGCATCTCATATTGAAAGTGGAGCAGACGTATCTATTCTTTATCAAAATATTGATGATGCAAAAGATAACTATATTGGCTGTGATACACTTTCTTTAAATAAACAAAAAGGTGTTGAATGCATCGAACGTAATTTAGGAAAATACAAAAACCGTAGTTTATCTCTACAAACCTATATCATGTCAAAAGAGCTTTATGTCAATGCTGTAAAAGATGCAGTTGCTGTTTCTTCTATGTATTGGTTTAAAGACATCATCAATGATTATTGTGAAAAATACGATATTCGTGGTGTAAATTATCGTGGTAAATTCTATTACATTTACGATTTAACAAGTTATTATCAAACAAATTTAGATATTTTAGAACCAGATAATATTAAAGAATTCGCTGATGAAAAATGGCCAATTTATACACGCACTTATGATTCATCACCAACAATTTACTTAAATGGTGGAAGTGCTCAAAATTCATTGATTTCCAATAGCTGTGAAATTTCTGGATCCGTAACAAATTCTGTCATTGGACGTGGTGTAAAGATTGGCAATGGTGCTGTTATTGATCATTGTGTAATTTTACCAGAAGCAACAATTGCTCCAAATTCAAATTTATCGCATATGGTGATTGATAAATTTGCAAGCATCACAAAGAAAAAAGTATTAGCAGGTTTAGAAGAAAAACCTTTGTATATTGCAAGAAGGGAGAAGGTTTAATGGCTTCTATTTTAATGGTCGCTTCTGAAGCTCTTCCATTTATTAAAACAGGTGGTTTAGCTGATGTTGTAGGTTCTTTACCTCAAGCATTAAAACAAAAAGGGCATGAAGTAAAAATTGTTTTGCCTTTATATAAAAAGATATGGGATAAATACCAAGAAGATCTTTATTTCTGTTGTGAATATTCTGTATCAATCAACTATCATGAGGTTCCAGTAAGAATCTTTTCAGCTACTGTTGATGATGTTGCTTATTTCTTTGTTCAACATCAAGGGTATTTTGAAAGAGATACCTTATATGGTTATGATGATGATGGAGAACGTTTTGCGTATTTCCAAAAAGCTGTCATTGAAATGTTGAACCAATTAAATTATTGGCCAAATATTATTCATTGTCATGATTGGCAAACAGGTATGATTCCTTGTATGGTGAAAGAAACGCATGATTCAGATCCTCGATATAATGCGATTCGCTTTGTTTATACAATTCATAACTTGTTGTTCCAAGGAAATTTTGGACCAGAAATGTTGGATTCATGTTTAGGACTTCCTTACTATTTAATGGATAACGGAAATGTTAAATTTGATGGTGGAATTTCCTTTATGAAATCAGGAATCTTATATGCAGATAAGGTAACGACTGTATCACCAACCTATTCTCAAGAAATTTTAACACCTCAATTTGGTGAACATCTTGAAGCTGTGTTAAATATGCGTAAATATGATTTATGGGGAATTGTAAATGGAATTGATACCGATGCATGGAATCCTGCAACGGATCCTTGTATCCCTTATCATTATGATAAGATCAATGTAAAGCTTCAAAAGAAGAACAATAAATTAGCTCTTCAAAAGGAAATGGGCCTTGAACAAAATGAAGAGGTAATGTTAGTGGGCTGTGTCAGCCGTTTAACATGGCAAAAGGGCTTCTATCTTTTGATGGAACAATTGGATGCATTATGTGCTGCACCAATACAATTGGTTATCTTAGGTAGTGGAGAAGCACCAATTGAAAATAAATTCCGTGATCTTGAAAACGGAAACAAAGGAAAAATTGCGTTCTATTATGGATACAATGAAGATTTAGCGCATCGTATTTATGCAGCAAGTGATTTATTCTTGATGCCAAGCTTATTTGAACCTTGCGGTATTTCACAAATGATTTCTTTACGTTATGGAACATTACCATTAGTACGTGAAACAGGTGGCTTGAAGGATACTGTTGATGCATATAATGAATATGATAAGACTGGAAATGGCTTTAGCTTTGAAAAGTACGATTCAAATGATTTAATTAATATTCTTTACTATGCATGTGATGTTTATGCAAATCGTAAAGAGGATTGGGATTTGTTGCAAACCAATGCAATGAACTCAGATGTTTCTTGGAATAATAGTGCAAACACGTATTCCTTGCTTTATAACGAGTTAATGAATCAATAGTTTAAGTTGTATTCCTTTTTGCAAAAAGTAATATCGCTTACAAAGTGTCAGATTAATGATATAAAAGGGCAACTTTCTATTGTTTTATTAAATAAAATGAACTAAAATATTTATAGGTAGTAACTTAGGAGGAAAAATTATAATGAAACAAATTACTGTTACTGTAGTTGATCCAGTAGGACTTCATGCTCGTCCTGCAACTGTAGCTGTTAACGCTGCATCTAAATTTAAAAGTGAAATCAATGTAGCTTTTAAAGGACGTGAAGTAAACATGAAATCTATCATGGGAGTTATGTCTTTAGGAATCCCTACACAATCAGAAATTACAATTAGTTGTAATGGTGAAGATGAAGATGCTGCTATTGCTTCTATCGAAGAAGTATTACGCGCTCAAAAAATCATCGACTAATATCATTAAAAAAGCCACTTCAGTGGCTTTTTTATTACAAAAACATATTGAATTATTCAATGAAATCGTTTTCATTTTGATTGTATAATGATATAATTTAAATATATTTAGGAGGAGTTTTTACTTATGTCTTTAGTTGAACAAAGATATGAAAAATGGGTCAGTCATCCCAATTTAGATGCTCGTTATAAGGATGTATTAGAAAATATGTCAGAGCAAGAAAAAAATGATGCGTTTTATACGACAATTGAATTTGGTACCGCAGGTATGCGTGGTTTATTAGGACCTGGAACAAACCGTATTAATATTCATACGATTCGTAAAGCAACCCAAGGTTTTGCGAACTACATTATTAAAAATGGTGAAGCAGCTTGTAAAGCAGGGATTGCGATTGGTTATGATAACCGTCATATGTCTCGTGAATTAGCTTTTGATTGTGCTGATCTATTAGCGAAAAATAATATTGCTTCTTATGTATATGATACTTTAAGACCAACACCTATGTTGTCTTATGCGGTTCGTTATAATAAGTGCTTTGGTGGTATTATGATTACAGCGAGTCACAATCCAAAAGAATACAATGGATATAAATTATATGATGATAAAGGATGTCAATTAATTCCTGTATTAGCGGATGCAGTAATTGCAGAAGTCAATGCGATTGAAGACGAATTATCAATTGATGCAAAATGTTCAGAAGAACAAAAGAAATTGATTACAGTCATGAAAGATGATGTTGATCAAGCTTACTACAAAGATGTATTAAGTATTCAATTGAATCCAGATGTTAAAAAGGATATCAAGATTGTCTTCTCTCCTGAACATGGAACCGCAAATATTCCAGTTCAAGATGTATTTAAAATGACAGGATACAATTGTATTCCAGTTGAAGAACAATGTTCTCCAGATCCTGATTTTTCAAATACGCCTACACCAAACCCTGAACAACCTGGTGCTTATGAATTATCACTAAAATATGCGCAAGAACATGATGCGGATTTAATTCTTGTTTGTGATCCAGATGCCGATCGTATGGGTGTTGGAGTCAAACACAATGGTGAATATGTTGTTTTAACAGGAAACCAATCTGGTGCCGTTGAAATTGAATACATTTGTTCTCAATTACAAGAAAAAGGATTAATGCCAGAAAATCCGGTTATGTTTAATACGGTTGTTACTTCTGATTTAGGAGAAAAGGTAGCTGCTGATTATGGTGTGGCAACTGAAAAAACATTAACAGGTTTCAAATTTATCGGTGAAAAAGTTGCAAAATATGAAGTGACACATGAAAAGAATTATGTCTTTGGATATGAAGAATCTTATGGTTCATTAGTTAAACCATTTGTTCGTGATAAGGATGCTCCACAGGCTTTATTGATTTTAGCTGAAGCTTGTGCATTCTATAAAGAACAAGGAAAAGATTTAGTTGATGTCCTAAATTCTTTATATGATCGTCATGGAACCTATGAAGAAAGTCAAGTTGCACTTACTTTATCAGGTGAAGCTGGAGCAAATCGTATTAAAGAAATCTTAGCAAACTTAAGAGCAGATGCTCCAAAAGCAATTGCAGATGTTAAGGTTGTTCGTAGCGAAGATTATCAAGAAGCAAAGGTTTACGAAGGGGATACAGTGAGTGAATTAACTGGATTCGTAAAATCTAATGTCTTGAAATATTTCTTAGAAGATGGATCATGGATTGCTGTTCGACCTAGTGGTACAGAACCTAAATGTAAGTTCTATTATTGTATTAAAGGAACAGATCAAGCCGATGCACATGCTAAAACGGAAATGTTCCAAAGTGCAATGTCAAATTTAATTGGTGAGTAAAAGTGAAGATCTCTGTTAAATACAGAGATCTTTTTATGTAAATAAAAAGTCGTTATCTCTAAGTATAGAGAATAACGACATTGGTTTTATTGATTTTCAAATTGTTTTAAGAAATGTTCAATACGTACACAGGCTTCTTTAATATGGTTTAGGCTATAGGCGTAAGAGATACGAATAAAACCTTCTCCATGTGGTCCAAAGGCATCTCCTGGTACACAAGCCACCTTTTCTTCTTCAAGTAATTTATTACAGAATTGTTCACTACTTAATCCATAAGGGCGAATATCGGCAAATACATAGAAGGTACCATGAGGCATTGGAGTTGTTAGTCCCATGCGATTCAAGTTATTTACAAGCAGGTTTCTTCTATTTAAATATTCGTTCTTCATCATTAATACATCATCGTATCCATCTCTTAAGGCTTTAATTGCTGCATGTTGGGCAGCTGTAGGAGCAGACATAATAACATATTGATGAATCTTGGTCATTGCGGCAGTTACGACAGGATTTGCAAGAACATAGGCAAGACGCCATCCGGTCATCGCAAAGGCCTTTGAAAAACCATTGATTACGATGATTTGATCTCTGATTTCATCAAATTGTGCAAGACTCGCAAACTTTTGATCAAAGCTTAATTCAGCATAGATTTCATCACTAATAACGTAAATTTCGCTTTCTTTTATGATTGGAACAATTTCTTCGTAATCCTCTTTGGTCATAACACCACCTGTGGGATTACTTGGGAAATTAATAATCATGGCTTTCGTTTTATCTGTGATGGCTTTTTTTAAATCTTCTGCTTTTAATTTGAAATCATTTTCTCTTGTCAAAACAATGGGTACACAGATTCCACCAGCAAGCTGAATGGCTGGTTCATACGCAACATAGTTTGGATCCATGACGATGACTTCATCTCCTGGATTTATCAAAGCACGCATTGCAATATCAATACCTTCACTTCCACCAACCGTCACAAGAATTTCTTTTTTTGGATCGTAGCTTTGTTGATAATGCTCATGATGGAATTTTGAAATCTCTTGACGAAGTTCAAGAAGACCTTTATTGGCTGTATAGTGGGTTTTGCCATCCATCATTGATTGAATGGCTTCCTCACAGATATGCCAAGGTGTTGAAAAGTCAGGCTCACCTACGCCTAATGAAATGACGCCTTCCATCGTACTTGCTAAATCAAAGAAGCGGCGAATTCCACTTGGTTTTAGATTTTGAACTGTTTTTGATATTTCTTTCATTATGGAGTCACAACCAATCTATCATTGTCATCTTCTTTTAATGATTCCATTAATACACCACTTGCTTTGTATTGTTTTAATACAAATAAAGTTTTTGTCGAAATGACATTTTCAACACATGCGATTTTATCTGAAACAAAGCGGGCAACTTCAAACATTGTTTTTCCTTCCACTAAACAAAGAAAGTCACAATCTCCACTTAAAAGATACATCGTAGTTACTTCAGGATAATTTGCAATCATCATAGCTGTTTTATCATATCCACTATTACGCGTAGGGGAGCAAGATACCTCAATATAAGCCATGACTTTTTCATTTCGTTGAGCACGATTATAGTTGATTACGGTATGATAGCCGCAAATGATTTTTTGTTTCTCAAGCTCATTAATTTCATTTTGGACCTCTTCTTTTGATGCGTTTAAAATGTCTGCTAAATCTTGTGCATTTAAACGTGCATCCTTTTCAAGAAGGTCAAGAATATTATTTTGATTCATGATTTTTCTCCTTTTCAGTATTCTATCATGAATTCGTGAAATCTGCCTTTAAAATAACAAAACTAAGTAAAATCATTCTGTTGTGAACTCGTTGACAAATGTACTCATTATTTCTATAATATTGTTGATTGATTAAAGGAGGAATTACTGATGACAGTAAAAGTTGCAATCAATGGTTTTGGACGTATCGGACGTTTGGCATTCCGTCAAATGTTTGGTGCTGAAGGTTACGAAGTAGTAGCAATCAACGACTTAACAAGTCCTGATATGTTAGCATACTTATTAAAGTATGATACTACTCAAGGAACTTATGCTTTAGCTAGCAAAGTATCTGCTGGTGAAGGTTCAATCACTGTTGATGGAAAAGAAATCACAATTTATAAAGAAGCTGATGCATCTAAATTACCTTGGGGTGAATTAGATGTTGACGTTGTTTTAGAATGTACAGGATTCTATACTTCTAAAGCAAAAGCACAAGCTCATATCGATGCAGGTGCTAAAAAAGTTGTTATCTCAGCTCCAGCTGGAAATGACTTAAAAACAATCGTTTACAATGTAAACCATGAAACATTAACTACAGAAGACAAGATTATCTCTGCTGCTTCTTGTACAACAAACTGTTTAGCTCCAATGGCTAAAGCATTAAATGAATTAGCACCTATCCAAGGTGGTATCATGAGTACAATCCACTCATACACTGGTGACCAAATGACATTAGATGGTCCTCAACGTAAAGGTGACAAACGTCGTAGCCGTGCAGCTGCTGAAAACATCGTACCTAACTCAACAGGTGCTGCAAAAGCAATCGGATTAGTTATCCCTGAATTAAACGGAAAATTAATCGGTTCTGCTCAACGTGTACCATGCCCTACAGGATCAACTACTATCTTAGTAGCTGCTGTTGAAGGTAAAGTAACTGTTGAAGAAATCAATGCTAAAATGGCTGCTTCAACAAATGAAACTTATGGATACAATGAAGATCCAATCGTTTCAAGCGATATCGTTGGTATGACTTACGGATCATTATTTGATGCAACTCAAACAATGGCTATCGAATTACCAGATGGAAACACTCAAGTACAAGTAGTTTCTTGGTATGACAATGAAAACTCATTCACTAGCCAAATGGTACGTACAATCAAATACTTCTCTGAATTAGCTTAATTCATTGATATTTAGACATCCTTCGGGATGTCTTTTTTTTCGCTATTCAGGTGTTCAGATTGAAAAATGAGCGCTTTTAGTATATGCTTTATGTACGTGTAAGGAAGGTATTTTATGGCAATTAAAACACAGCTTTCAAATGAAGATCGTGATGAGCTTACAAAAGATGTCAACGATTTAGATAAGGTTTATTTAGAACGTATGAAAGAGGATGGAATTGATTCTGCTTTATTGGAACAATTTATGAATCTTTCTTTAGAAATGGATAAAGAAAAGAAGTAGGAGGAGCAGCATGAGATTATATAATAGTTATTCACAAAAAATTGAAGAATTAAATCCAATTGAACCAGGAAAGGTATCCATGTATGTATGTGGTCCTACGGTCTACAATTATCCACATTTAGGGAATGCCCGGCCAATTGTTGTATTTGATACATTGAAAAAAGCACTTGAAGCCCAAGGCTTAGAAGTAACCTATGTCAGTAATTATACGGATGTAGATGATAAGATTATTAATACTGCAATTGAAAAAAATGTGAGTGAAAAAGAAGTTACAGATAAATATATTAAAGCATATGCACAAACAAGAACAGATCTTCATGCAGATCAACCAGATGTTACACCAAGAGTAACGGAAACGATGGATGAAGTGATTGCTTTTATTCAAAAATTGATTGATTTAGGGGCTGCTTATCAAGTGGATGGCGATGTCTATTTCCGTGTGAATGCCGATAAAAAATACGGTGAATTATCTCATCAAAATATCGAGGATTTGATGATTGGTGCACGCATTGATGAAAATACCAAGAAAGAAAATCCATTGGATTTTACCTTATGGAAGGAAACGGATAAGGGAATTCGTTGGGATACACCTTGGTCAAAGGGACGTCCAGGATGGCATACCGAATGTGTTGTCATGATTCAAGATGTCTTTAAAAAGTCATTGATTGATATTCATGGTGGAGGATTAGATTTAAAATTCCCGCACCATGAAAACGAAATTGCCCAATGCGAAATTGTAAATCAAACCCATTTAGCGAATTTCTGGGTGCATAACGGCATGATCAATATTGAACATATTAAGATGTCTAAATCCTTAGGAAACGTAAAATGGGCAAAGGACTTAATTGAAGAATTTGGTGGAAATAAAATTCGTTGGATTTTAATTTCAACGCACTATCGTGCACCATTGGATTTAACGGAAGATACCTTTATTCAAGCGGATAAAGAGTTAAATCGTATTCAAACAGCGTATAATCAAGCGAATGTTAAGCTTCAAATTGCCAATATCGGAGCAAGCGATGCATTGGATCAAGAGTCATGGAATCATTTCATTGATATGTTAAATGATGATTTAAATACACCAAATGCAATTTCTACGATTTTAGATGTCGTTAAACAATTAAATCAAGCCTTAAGAAAACGTGAAGTGGATTATGCGCTTGTAAATACCTTGAAAAATACCTTAGAACGTATGTTGTATGTCTTAGGTATTCAATTTGAATCGATTGAAATTTCCGAAGAAGATAAAGAGCTTTATCATCAATGGAAACAAGCGGTTTCGGAAAAGAATTTTGAAGTAGCCGATCAATATCGAGCAACTTTACAAGAAAAAGGGATTATTTAATGGAAATTGTTAGTCAAAATGCTACAAGCTTAGCTTGGATTGGTGATGCATATATGTCTTTACGTGTTCGTTTGTATCTCGTTGAAAAAGGGATACAAAACGCCCATAAGCTCCAAGAAAAAAGCGCAAAATTATGTAGTGCAAAAGGACAATCCAAAATATTAAATATTTTAAAAGAAGAAGAGTATTTTAATGAAGATGAATTAGAAATTTTACGTCGAGGACGAAATGCGACGATTCATTCAAAAGCGAAAAATGCGACAGGAAAAGAATATTTAGAAGCAACCGCAATTGAAGCTTGTTTAGGATATCTTTATTTATATGGTCATCAGAAGCGTCTAGATACGCTTTTGGACCATATGATTGAAATAGGTGAAACGCTATGATTATTTATGGAAAAAATGTTTGGACAACAATTTCAGAAAATCCGAATCAAATCAAAGAAGTGTATGTACAATCGGGTCTAAAGGATAAGCGAATTTTAGAACAGGTAAAAGTGTCCGGTCTTCCATATAAAATTGTTGATCGGAAACAATTGGATGGAATTGCTGACAATACACATCATCAAGGGATTGCTTGTAAAGTAAAGGAAATTCAAACGGTTGATGTAAAACAATTGATGGGAAAGAATCAATTGATTGTTGCTCTTGATGGAATTCAAGATCCACATAATGTCGGGGCTATATTAAGAAGCTGTGATTGTACAGGTGTTAGTGGATTGATTTTAACGAAACATAAAAGTGCAGGCTTAACACCAACCGCTATTAAAGCAAGTACAGGTGCTGCCTATACTGTGCCCGTTTCGATTGTCAACAATTTAAGCAATACATTGAAACAATTAAAAAAAGAAGGCTATTGGATCATTGGAAGTGATATGGATCATGCCCGTGATTATCGTGAAGGGCTTTATGATGTTCCCATTTGTTTGGTCATTGGATCTGAAGGGAAAGGGATTTCTCCTTTAGTAAAGAAACAATGCGACTATATGATTCGTTTGCCGATGGATGGAAAAATGTCAAGCTTAAATGCAAGTGTCGCATGTGCTGTCATCCTTTATGAGATTTATTCTCAAAGACATCCTCTGTAATTTATTTTTTTGCTCTGGAAAGGGCAATATGCAAGAAAATTTATATGAATGGATTTATTCCTATTTTTTAATGGACGAACAAGCTTTTAAGGCTTTGGTACAATATTTTCGTCCCATAACGGTTGCCATTCTTTATATGTTAACACCAAATCTTAAGGATGATTATGATCGCAATAAGTATTTAGCTTATGCGGATCAAATCCTTTATGATTGTTTGATTTTATGTCGTACGGATCAATATTCAAAATTAAAAGGCTTTTATCGCAAGGTCTTAAAGAATCGATTGATTGATTTATTAAAAAAAGAATTTAATCATTCACCACAACGTTTTTATTCCGTTGTCTCTTTAGATGAATTGGAAGGAAACATGTCAAGCTACTATTATTATATTGATAGTCAATTTAAGATGAGTGTTCATGATCAAATAATGGTGAAGCTTGAAAGTGATGATTTGATGAAGGAAATCCAAGCGGATCTAAGTGCCGATGAATGGACAATCTTCCTTTTAAAAAAGAATGGATTTACATCAAAGGATATTGCAGATATCCTTCAAATATCGATTCGAAAGGTAAGTTACACCTTAAGTAAAATCAAAAAATGGTATAAGCAACGTTGACAGCTTGTTCAATGAATGTTATTTTAATAAAGTTAGGAGCGTGAAAATATGTCAGATAAAATTACTTTGGTATGTACAGAATGTTTATCCCGGAATTATGTCACGCAAAAAAATAAAAAGACACATATTCAACGATTAGAAATTAAAAAGTATTGTCCGAAATGTGGCAAGCATACATTGCATAAGGAAACGAAGTGAGGGATGAATATGTTTGGAAAGAAAAAAGATCAAGCAAAGAAAATAAAAAAAGAAAAAAAGGGCTTTGCTTATTCACCAGCTGCAATTTTTCGTGAATTAAGAAAAGTAGAATGGCCTTCAATTAAAGAGCTTACGAAGAGTAGTCTTTTAGTTATTGTATTTACAGTATTATTTGGCCTCTATTTTTTTGTTTGTGAGTTACTCGCATCAGGTTTAGTGAATAAGATTATTGGAGCTTAAGGAGAGATTATGTCAGATAGTGGATTAAAAAAAGAATGGTATGTTGTTAATACCTATGCAGGACAAGAAAACCGTGTAAAAGAAAATCTAGAACGTCGTATTAGTACGATGGGCTTAGAAGATAATCTGTTTCAAATTATTGTTGCAGAAGAAACAGAAGTTGAATATAAAAATGGTAAACCGGTTGAAAAAACCAAAAATTTATTCTCTGGGTATTTATTAGTAGAAATGATCATGTCCGATGAAGCATGGTATGCCGTACGTAATACACCAGGGGTTACTGGTTTTATTGGTTCTAGTGGTAAAGGAGCAAAACCATTCCCTGTGCCTCAAGAAGAAATTGAATCGGTTTTACGTCGTTTAGGAAATATTGAGACAACTGTCAATGTTGATTTCCAAATTGGTGATCGTGTAGAAATTTTAAAGGGTGCTTTTAAAAATTCAGAAGGTACTGTTGAAAGTATGGATGATGAAAAACAAGAAGCCACTGTTTTACTTATTTTGTTTGGCCGTGAAACTCCAACTGAAATCCCATATCTTGATTTAAAGAAAGTCGACTAAAGACTTTCTTCTTTTTAATAAATGAAAACACTTATTTTTGATTTAGATGGAACCATGTATCGAGGAACTCAAATTATTGAATCGGCCAAACAATTTTTAGATTATTGTCAAGAGAATAAGATTCCTTATTTGTTTTTAACCAACAATTCGATGCGAACTCCAGAAGAAAATGTTTTACATATGGAAAAGATGGGCTATACGAATTTATCGAGTGCTTCTTTTTACAATAGTGCTATGGCAAGCTGTGAATATGTTTTGGAGCATTATGAATCTCGAAAAGCTTTCTATATTGGCAAAGATGGAATGAAACAAGCTCTATTGGATTTTGGCTTTGAAATTACCGATAAAGATCCGGATTTTGTCTTTGTTGGATTGGATAAGGACGCAAGCTATCAAACCTATTCGCATGCATTAAAGTTTTTATTAAATGGTGCTAAACTAATTGGGACAAATTCCGATTGGATTCTAGCGAGTCCAAATGGTTTTGAAATGGGGAATGGAAGTATTGTTGCGATGTTTGAATATGCATCCAAACAAAAAAGTCCTAAAATCGCAAAGCCTTATTATCCCATTTTAAAGTATTGTTTAGACCATTATTCTTTAAAGAAAGAAGATGTACTTTTGGTTGGAGATAATCTAGGAACCGATATACGTTTAGGCTATGAAAACCAGATTGATACCGTTTTTGTAGAGACAGGGGTTCATACGCGTAAGGATTTAGAAGACTATTCTGTAAAACCAAGCTATACGGT
>CAVKAP010000031.1:0-18879 GCA_963654445.1 Segatella copri | reverse complement strand
GTTCTTTTTGATCATAAGGGACCGTACAATCAAAGATGGTCTTACATGCAATTCCGTGATCTCGAATACTTGGTGAGCAGCTTGGATCGTTTGAAGGATCTAAAGGATGACATCGAACACCTGGAATATTTATAATGTCCGCATCTCCTTGAAATCTTGTATTCATAGCCCACAATACGTCACTCATATCAAAGCAATCCACATCTTCATCAACGATATATACAATCTTCAATTCACTAAAAGCTGAAAATGCTAATAAAGCGGCTTGTCTTTGCCTTCCTTCATCACTTAAAGACAGCTTTTTAAATTGAAGAACCGCCATGTATTTCCCACCTCCACAAGATGGACAATATACATTCTGTAAACGTCCAGGCATAGCTTTTTCAATCATCCCATAAATACTTGCTTCCGTAGGAATTCCAGCCATGGAAACATGCTCTTCGCTTGGCCCAATACAGGTTTGCATGATTGGATGCTTTCTATGCGTTACTGCTTTTACCTTAATCAACCAGCATTCACTGCTTGCAGGCCCTGTATAGCCTGGAAATTCTGGCATTGCATAACCGGTATGACGATTTTGATCTTCTTGAACACGGACATGAGGAATTACTTCACCTTCAATGACGTATTCGGCATTCGCAATGGCTTTTTCATTTACGGAAACACAAGAGCATAATTCAACAGCTTTCTTACGTAATGCACCAGCAACGGATAATTCATCATAACCCAATGGTGTCGTTGGTGCTTCAAAGCAAGAACCAATTTCAATTGCTGGATCAACCCCAATACTAATGGATATTGGTAACCTTTGATTTAATTGTTCAGCTCGTTCAGCCATCGCACCAATATGTCTTGCACCTGGTGTAAAAAAGATGGATAACTCATCTTTCGATTGAATACATAAGCGATGTATCGTCACATCATGAACCCCTGTATCTGGATGTGTTGCATAACACATTCCTAAGGTAATATAAGGTCCTGCATCATCGGGTGTATTGGTTGGTGCTGGAACTAAGTCATATAAATTAAAATTCGAATCTTCTGCACGATGAATCACTTCTTGGCAAGGTGCTTCTCCTTGAATATCTATAGGTGGAATTGGATGATCCACACTTTCGTATAATTTCTTTCCAAGCTCGTTTGGTAAGCATCCCAAAAGCTTAGCGACTCTTTTTCGACTTGAGAGCAAACCAATCAAAACCTTCGCATCCGGATGTCCTTTCACCCGATTAAAAATCATAGCTGGTCCCTCTTTGGTTGGACGTTGTACCGTTCCACCAGCTCCAACATAACGATAGATGCCAGCAAGCTCTGCTTCTGGATCGACTTCTACATCTGTTTCAATTAATTGATTATTCATTTTGGCCAAACAAGAAAGGGCGCTTCTTAAATCATTTACTTTTTCCATCTTTTTCTTTCCTTTTCTGTCTGTATTTTAAAAGCTATATATCGTTCAATCAATTCAAATTCAGGCATCGATTGTTTCCATATTGGAATCTATTATGAAACATGCTAATCTATTTATAAGGAGAAAAAATATGACTTTTGAACAATTGTATTACTTCGTCGCTGCCGCTGAATGTGAAACCTTTTTAGATGCAGCACATCAAATGCACTCAACACAATCAACCTTGTCCAAACAAATTAAAAAATTAGAAAATGAATTGGAATGTGAATTGTTTAATCGTACAAAACGAAGTGCTACTTTATCAAAGGCAGGAAAGGATTTTTATAAAGAAGCAATTGTTTTAATAAGAAACTATGAAGGAATGTTAGAAAAGATGGCTTCTTATAGTCAAAAGAAGCCTGAAATCAAAATTGGTATTCTTCCCATTACTTCGCAATATAATCTAACGAAGGCCCTTCAGCATTTTATGCTCTCAAACCAACAATATTCTATTTCAGTTTTAGAAGCAGAAGAGCCAGAGCTTCTTCAAGGCTTAAAGGATTCTTCATTTGATCTTGTGATTGTTCGAAAGAGCATGGTTCCAATGGAGCTTTGTGAATTCAAGCCAATCGCATATGATAAGCTCGTTGTGGTTGTTCCGCAGAATCATCCATACGCAAATAAAAAAAACATATCGATTCAAGCTATTAAAAACGAATCCTTTATTTTTATGCATCCATATACAACCGTGTATCAAACCTGTATGGATTTATTTAAAAAATATAATATAGTCCCAAATATTGTTCGTACAGCTCGACTTGAATCAATCATCAGTAATGTTCGTCTAGGATCTGTAATTAGTATATTGCCAAAGAAAAATTTAGAGGTATTTGATTATTCAGGCTTGGTTGCGATTGATTTAAAGGAATCAAAGCCTTTAGAGATTGGAATTGCTTATAAAAAAGATAATAAGTTCATTCTCCCATTGATTAAGAAAACATAATCTCTTCTTATACCTTTTACACCGCTTAAACACTAAATCCACGATCTGTAGACCGTGGATTTTCTAGCTATAAATTATAATTTTTAATGTGCACTCGTTTTCTCATTCTCATCGCTATAATCGAATAATCCATCATTCTTTTCTTCTAATGCCTTTATCATATGATAGGTATATTCATTGTATGGGGTAGGAATATCCAATTGTTTTCCCATACGAATTAAAGCACCTGAAAACATATCGATTTCGGTATGTCTTTTTGCGTCTAAATCCTGTAAGGTTGAATATCTTGCATCAGAACCTACCATACTTCCATGTAGGCTAGATGAATCAACCTTTGATAAATCAATTCCCTTAGCTAACGCTATTGTTTCTAATTCCTTTCTCAAGCCATTTTGAATAGCATGCATATGTTCACTATCTCTATAACATCCAACTCCACAGCCAAGAATAGCTTGTGGTAAATTGTTGCATACATTAAGACGAAATTTACTCCATATTTCCGCTTGAATATAATCTGTTTTACGATAATGAAGAGGTGTATTTTCAAACAAAGCATTCACCGCATTTACGTAGCCTTCTCTGCCTCCAAAGACAATGCCAATTGTTGTTTCTGGATCAAAATAAAAGCCTGTTTTTTCCTTATGAGAAGCCACTTTAATTAGTGAATAGAGCATATGCTCTTCGCCGATTCGTTCAGCAATGATTTCTTCACTATCTACACCATTCATCAAAGACATCACAATCGTATCTTCACCTACAACTTGTTCAATTGTATCCAAAACACCTTTTAAAGCCCCATATTTCATGCAAACAATCAATAAATCCAAATCCTTACAATCCTCTGGATCCCATACTTCCGGTTTATATAAAACATCATTAATATAAAGTCCTTTTTTTAATTTTTCTGCACGATTTCCCTGTGCGATCACACCAACCTGAATAGTAGGCTTTTGCGATAGCCCCCAAATTACATAGGATCCAACAGCGCCTGCTCCTAAGATTGCTACTTTTTTGATCTCCATCTTCAACCTCCAAATCAAAATTCCATTAAAAACATTATAAACCGTCCCTTATACAAAAAGAAAATCTCTTGCACAAAAAACACCTACCTATTTTATGCATAAAACAAAAGTGTGAAGTTATTAACTGAAGTATATCAGTTATCTAACTTACACACTTAATTTTACACTCCCAAATAAATTCCTGCTTTCATATCTTTTTCCATATTACTATCCATTTTCTTTCTTATTTTTCATTTGTAAATTGACAATTCCTAGTGAGGATAAAACAAAAGAAGGAATCCAATATGCAAGATGAAAAGAACTTCCTGTTGGTACATTTGACCTATTGTTCTTTTGATTCTCTGTCTCTTTATTTTGTTTATTTTCTTGTGCTTCTAGCTTATTTAGTGTTTCTTTTTTAAGCATCTTTTTACAAACAGTGCACTCCTTATGTCGCTCTCCTGTCGTATCGTTTGTAGCTTTTTTATCTACAATCCAATCACTTGAACGATGGCCTTCTGCTTTAGCTGTTATAACATTTTCTTTACTTTGAACTTCAAAGCCATTATTTGAAGTGTTTTGAAATTGTGCTTCATATTTAGTGAGTTCATCTAAAGTACACGTTTTATTTTGGCTTATTGTTGACGTTGTATTTACCGTTTCCGAATCCATATAACCACAAAGTGTACATACTCTTGTTGCCGTACAAGTTGAATTGTCATCTGCCCATGCATAGGTATAAGTAAAATGATGAATATGTGGAATCGAAATCGTATAGGTAAAGGTTTGAACCTCACTACATTTCATACCATCCTTGTAAGCAATCGCTTTGATCGTTTTAACAACGTTTTTTCCTTCTTCACCTTCTAGTGAAATTGGAGAAGTATATTGTGTACTGCTATTATTAGGCTCTGATCCATCTAAAGTATAATAAATCGTTGCTCCGTCTGTGGAGGTACTCAATATCACAGTCTGATTTTCTGAATAGCTTCCCTCTTGTAAATTTGAAGATGGAGCTGCTACTTGATCAGAAATCAATTGTAAATGAATGGTACTATCCTTTTGAATCGAATAATCCTGTAAGGTATTTCCATCTTCTAATTGTCTTCCCGCAAAAATTAATATTTGTTGATCTGGATCAATCCCTTCCTTATCTTGGATTTTAAGTCGGATATCTTCGATTCGATCAGTTGGTTCAACTTCAAGAGTAATGTGCTTACCTGTCAGTGTTTTCACAAAAATTTGTTGAGCCATAATTTTGATTGTACCTAGTGGTGTAAATAAAACCAATCCACCCATTAATAGTATGGATAGTACATACGCTTTCATCTTTTTCATGTTTGTCCCTTCTCTCTTTTTATACTTATCTTATCACAATTTAAACAGAAAAATAGAGAACCTACAGTGATACTACAATTTCTGAAATGGCAATCAAAACAGCTTCACCACGAATTGTTATTCGATTATAATCTTGAAGCGTACAGTATAAATATCCACCTCGCTTGGATGCCTGATAAGCTAAAATATCTTTCTTTTGTAGCTTATCTGACCAATATTTTGCAATCTGGCAATGCGCTGAACCACAAACTGGATCTTCTTCAATACTTAATTTTGGACAAAAACTTCGAGAGATACAATCCGTATTGATTCCTAAAGCCGTTGCGTTTTGAATCCGTCCTTCCATTCCTTTTAAAAGCTCTTGATTGGGATTCATCGTTCTTATCATCTCTTCTGATTCAAATACACAAATCAAATCCAAACCGAGTACAGCCTTTATTGGACGAGAACCAAATGCTTTTTCCATCGCATCGGTAACTGGTATTTCCTGCAATGGATAGCTTGGAAAATCCATCTCATAAAGGTGATCCTTGCGATGAATTGTCAGTTCACCACTCAACGTATTAAATTTCACTTCCTTAGAATTTAGCTCATAATAATTCATAATCACAAAAGCAGAAGCGAGTGTTGCATGACCACAGAGTTCGACTTCAACTGTAGGTGTAAACCAACGTAAGTGATAGCCCTTTTCTTCTTTTACGATGAAGGCTGTCTCTGATAGATTATTTTCCCTTGCGAGCTTCATCATAGATTCATCTGATGGCCAGCTTTTCATGATGCAAACAGCTGCTGGATTTCCTGTAAAGGGCTTATTGGTAAATGCATCTACAATATATTGTTTCATTTAATTTCCTCGCTTCATTCATTTCTTATATATATTCTAACACTTTCTTTCGTTCTACAATTAAGCTCTTACTCGCCACGAAGCCGCTTCTTTTCGATCCGAAATAAATCGTTTGTAGATACCATCTTCTTTGATCAACTCTTCATGTTTTCCACTTTGAACAATACATCCTTTATCGACCACAAGAATCTGATCCGCATGCTCTACCGTTTTTAGACGATGGGCAATCATAATTACCGTCTTTTCTTTGGTTAATTCTTCTATTGCCTTCATCAATTCATTTTCATTTTCTGGATCAACATTGGCAGTCACCTCATCCAATAAGATAATTGGTGAATCCTTCATAATTGCTCTGGCAATCGATAGTCGTTGCCTTTCTCCACCAGAAAGAGAAGCTCCACCTTCTCCAATTATCGTTTCATAGCCATCCGGCAAGGCTTGAATAAATTCATGACAACAAGCCTTCTTTGCTGCGATTATAACTTCCTCCATTGAAGCTTGTGAATTTCCAAAACGAATATTATTGGCTATCGTATCATGGAAAAGATAAACATTTTGAAAAACATAAGTAAAGTTTTTCATCAAAGAATCCATCTCATACTCTTTTATATTGTGACCTCCAAGGGTAATTTTTCCTTGTTCAACATCCCAAAAGCGTGCTAATAGATTAATCAAGGTCGTCTTTCCACCTCCACTTGGACCAACCAATGCGGTTGTTGTTTGGCTTGGAATTTTTAGCGAAATGTCATCTATAATCTTCTTTTTATTATAAGAGAATGAAATATGATCAGCCACTAGATCCATATTCTTTGGATGAATTTGTTCTCCTGAAATATCCATTGGCTTTGCTTCCATAATGGCTTCAACCTTATCAACGCATAAATTAACAATTCTTAGTAAGGCAGAATAATTCCCTGCACTTTCTAAGCTACTATAAACAATAAAGGAAGAAATAATCATGACAATTGCAGTTAATGTATCCATACAATCACTTGTAAAAAGCCAACAAGTATATAGAGCCATAGCAGTTCCTGTTAGCTTGACAATCATATTTTGTAAGACCATATATGGAATAACAACGAGCTCCATTTCTGTACTGACTTGACTATCTCTAGTAATGGCATCATTTAATTCTCTACATTTTTCACCAATCAAATGATAGGATTTCACTTCAGACATACCTTGTAGATATTCCATAATTTTTTCAATCATCCTTTGATTGACTTCCATTTTTTCTTCTGAAATATGTTCAGACTTCTTTTGTAGAAAACGATTTGATAAAAGAAAGAGGATAAAACCAACAAGAAGAAGGATAGCAATTCTATAATCAAAGCATAAAAGCATAACGATAATTATGCTTGTTGTTAAAATGCCTTGGCTCACCATCATAATGACTCGTGTTGCTACATTTTCTAAAGATTCTAATACATTGGTTGTTACAGAAGTAATTTGTCCTAAGCTCTGTTGAGTGAAATAGCCCATTGGTAGATATCGCATATGCTGTGCAATCTCCATTCTTTTTCTAGCACAGGTATGATAACCTGCCTCAGTTTGAAGCATAGTAACCTTTGATTTAAATAAACCTGCTCCAACAATGCTAATCAACATAATTAAAAAGCTAGAAAGACAATCGCTATATCTTATATTTTCAGCAATCAGCGCCTTAACCATCCATGCAATGGCTGGAATTTTCAAGACTTCAAAGAAGGCCATCAATACACCAAGTGCAATGGAAATACGAAATTTTCTTCCATTTTCCGGACCACAAAATCGAAAAAACTTACGAATAATCTGAAGCATCTTTTTCCCCTCCATCTTTAACAGCAATATGTGCTTTCCACATTTTTTCATACAAGCCATGATGTGAAAGCAATTCTTTATGACTTCCTTGATCCTTGATTTGTCCATCTTCTACAAGATAAATACAATCCGCATTTGTGATGGTTGAAAGCCTGTGAGCAATCACAATAAGCGTCTTCCCTTGCGTTAAGCTTGAAACCGACTTTTCAATAACCGCTTCATTTTCTGGATCCATATAGGCAGTTGCCTCATCTAGTATGACAATTGGCGCATTTTTTAACATCGCTCGGGCAATCGATATGCGTTGACGTTCTCCACCAGATAGATGACTTCCACTCGCTCCTACAATGGTGTCGTATCCATTTTCAAGTCCTAAAATAAATTCATGACAGCCACTGTCCTTAGCCGCCTGTATCACCTGATCATCACTCGCATCTTGTCGACCTAAACGAATATTTTCAAGAATCGACATATTAAAGAGGTAGTTATCCTGTGATACAAAAGCAATACGATCCGCAAAGCTTTCAAACGATATTTCTCGAATATCGGTTCCTCCAAAAGAAATCGATCCTTCATTGACATCCCAAAGGGAAGCAATCAATCGAGCAATCGTACTTTTTCCACTACCGCTCGGTCCAACAAAGGCAATAAAGCTGCCTTCTGGGATCCTTAAATTTATACCATGAAGGATTTCTTTTTCATCATAGGCAAAATGAACATCCTTCAATACAATATCATTCCTTCTTGCCTCCACACTTGTAAGAGGCCTGATCATTTCAGGTCCATCTAAAATCCCTCTAACTTCTGATACAATTTCCTTCATCATGGCAATATCATCGTTATAGCTCAAGCATGTAATAATTGGACCTAACATACCTAGAGATAAAATCATAATGGACACAAAATTTTCCGGGCTTAAACTGCCATTTCTTACGAAAAGTCCTCCAATAGGAAGAACCGCAATTAAATTTGCGGGCGTTATAACAAGCGCAAAGGTAAAAGGTAGAATATTTGCTTTCATCCATCTTACATAGCTATTGGCGGCTTCCTTCGCATCTCTTTCAAATTTCTCATAGCTTGACTTTGTCTTTCCAAAAACCTTAATCACTTGAATTCCATTGATGTATTCTACCGATGTATTATTTAAGGTTTTAACAGCTTCCATCGTTGGTGCAAAATATTTTTTACTGCTATCCATCATAAGAACAAGACAAATCAAACAAATCGGAAGGGTTGCTAGACTTGCTAGTGCCATTCTCCAATCAATGGTAAAGATATAAATAATAATTAAGACAGGCGCAATTAAATTTGTAGTAAACTCAGGTACGATATGTGCAAGTGTCGTTTCAATGCTATCGATTCGCTCCACCAAAATATTTTTTAATCCACCTGTACTTTGATTTAAAACATGTCCAAGGGGCATTCTTACCAGCTTCTCTATACAATTTTTACGGATTTCAGCTAAGGTCGCAAAGGTCGCTTGATGACTAAGTCTAGTAGAAAGACCATGAAATATAACTCTAGCCATCCAAGCAACAGCCATAATGCCACAATTCCAAATATAAAACTGAAAATTACGATTGTTTTCCATAATCCCTTTTACAATCTCAATTGCTTTAAAAAATGGAATCAAAGAACAAGTTACGCCTACAAAAGCTAAAAGAAAACTTATCACAAATTCTCTTTTATGTTCACCTCCTTGTTTTAATATCCAAGTAAAAGCCGATCCTTCTTTTTTCTTACTTTTCATTTAAGTAAACCTCCCTTCAAATCGTTAGCTAACAAATATAGTTAGTTTTAACTAACTCTAAAGTGTAAATTTGGACTGCCAAAAAAAGGCAGTCCAATAAACAATCTTAATTTTCTTCTGGCAGAAATCCCATAATCCGTTTCCAGCCTGGCATAAAAAATAGTTCTAAGGTTTTTGCACATTCAATTGCCTTTTCTAAAGAAAAGTTATGAAGTACCGGTTCAAACAAAGCTGTTGTATATGCACTCAGTAGAATATGCATCTCTTCTTTAGAAACCTTATGAGCCAAATAACCCTTTTCAATTAATAAAGACATAAGTCGCATCATATCTTCTTCGGATTCTTCGACCATTTTATGCATAAAATTTTCATAACGAGTCCCTTGAGCACAGTTCAAAAGTAAGCGATACTCCTCCATATTTGGATAAACGATTTCAATCATCATGTTGATTTGTGAATCATCAAATAGCTCTGCTTTCTCATTTTCTAATGAATGAAATCCTTTCCTTTTATGCTCTTTGAGATAATTTTCAACTCGTGTTACAGCAGGCTCTACAACCTGAGAAAATAAATCTTCCTTATCCTTGCAATGACGGTATAAGCCTGCAGCACTCATACCACAACGATCACCGATTCGTCGCATTGAAGCCTTTTCAAAGCCATATTTATAGAATTCCTGTTTTGCAGCCTGAATGACTTTATCATGCGATGCACTCTTATCCTTTGGCATCGAATCCACCTCATTCTATTTTTGTTAACAGCGTTAACTAACAACTTCATGTTAAATTATTTTATGTAATACGTCAAGCTGCTCTTCTTTTTATGAATAAGCATTTGTCCTTTTTCATTTTATAGAGAAAGAAAACAATAAAGGCCATATTGACAATGAAAACAAAAATACTTCCTTCAAGCTTATAAGCTCCACCAGATAGAAGCTGATTTCCATGAAAGCTGGTAATCAATAAGCTTGGATAATCATTTGCTAATGAAACCCCATCTAGAAGTAAAGCACCAATTCCATTCCATATAAAATGCATAATAATGGGTGCAATCAGCGAATCCGTATATTCAAGAACAATTGTCATAAGTAAGCTCATCGAAAATATATTGAATACGGGAAGAATCCCCGCATCAAATGCACCACCATGACACAAAACAAAAAGAAGCGTTGTTGTAAGTGTAGCGACTACAATGCTAAAGTTCTGCTTCAGCATTTGATACAAATATCCACGCACAAGAAGCTCTTGCATACTAACATTCAAAAACGCAGCCAAAATCCAAATAGGAAATAATCGTACAGTGTTCACTCCATCAAAATGCATGGTATTTGATAGTAGCATGAAAAAAACAGGAATTATAAGCCAGATAAGTCCAGCAACAATTCCTAAGCGTATGGATTGAATCGAATGATTCATCAAATGCAATTGTATGCTTTTCTTTTCGATGAGCCAAAACAAAAAGCTAAGAAATCCAATCGCCACAAGTGGTAACACTTCTGCCCATAATCTCCAAACAGCTGGCTCACTAAAGGATGGAATCGAAAGTACAGAAACTAAAATTACCCATCCAAAAAAGAATCCTATACACTTTATGACTGATAAAATAAGTTTTTTCATAGATTGATTCTCCTAATAAGCATCATTATACTTTTTTTCAATCTTCGGACCAAGTAAGAATTCGTATAGTAAATAATCATATATCTTAATACAATCAATTCATTTAATCTTTTTATCCTGTATATGGATCGTCAATAAGTCCTGTAAATCCACTGAGATTTTTTTCTATGGCATAAATCTGTAAAAGTGCAGTTACAATGCCAGCCGTTCCGGTAAAATAACCAGCTGGTGCTGTAATAACATCTGTTTTGGTTCGATCAAATGCAACCTTCCAATGATTATCGCTACGATTTCCTACAAGCACTTCACCTACTTTGTGTAAAAGCTTTAACCACATTTCATCCTTTGTTGCTTTATAAAGACCTGCATAAAACGAAATATAGCCTGCTGGCCCGCAACAAATGCATGTTGTATTCCAAAATCCTGCTGATTGCACAAAGGGTGCTTTTAAACTATGGGCACCATAGGCAAGCTCTTTGACATCATCCAAATCGTTTTCATTACCTGTAACCTTATAGAGTTCATAAAAAAGCTTTGCAGTTCCAATGGGTCCATGACAATTGCCAAGATAGAATAAATTGTCATATTTTCCTAGTTTATAGGGAATGAGATATCCTTTTTTCTGTCTAACAGCAATACTCTTCAAATATTTTACGGTTCCTTTGGCTGCTTCAAGATACTTCGAATTTTTTGTTAACTCATAAACTTTAGTAAAAAGATAACCAACGCCTGCACTTCCAAATTCAAAGTTTGGTTCTGCATGTTTAAAATCAACCTTTATATGATCAATTTCAATTGCGCCATCTTCATGTTCAATGGCATACGATAAAATGTAATCTGTGCCCTTAATGATCAAATCTAAACAAGTAAGTGTTTCTGCTTGATCTATTGCATCCGGTATTTTTTCCTCTTTATAGGTCTGATAGCTATCGATTAGAAAGAGTAGAATTCCACTATCAAAAAATATTGGTGAATTACCAGACCAATAGATTCCTTCTTCCGTTTCTATCTTCATTTTTTTATAGTAATCAATGACCTTGAATGCACCATTTTTGGCATGCAGATTACCCGTAAGACGATAGACTTCATTCAATACGAGGCCCATTCCACCGATGCCACTATAAAAGGCCTCTGCCATTCCTGGAACAAATTCACCTTCGTTTTTCGCTATTTCAATTCCATCAAAAATGTGTTTTTCAAGATACAAAGTCATTTGATCAATGATCGTTTTATACTTGTCTTTTTTTAATACCTGATACAATTCAAGATACATATGTAGCAAGCCAGCAGTTCCAACATAAAGATTATCTTTTGCATAATTGTTTAGCTCCGTCGAATAAATCCCATCTTCGCTTTGTTTTAAAAAAGAGGAAACATAGCTTTCCCCTTTTTCAATATTATCAAGAAAAACGTCTGGGTTATCGACCTTTTCTCTTTTAAACTCCATTAGTCCTTGACTCCATACATTCTTGTTGAAAGATATTTTGTTCCATCATCTGGTAATATAATGACGATTCTTTTTCCTTCATTTTCTGGTCTTAATGCGATTTGTTTGGCAGCAAGTACAGCCGCTGCTGCCGATGCGCCTAAGAATAATCCATCACTTTCAGCAAGCTCTCTAGCTGTCGCATAAGCCTCTGTTCCATCCACATCAATGACTTCATCACAATGAAATTGATTCTTAACAATAAATGGATGGGTTTCTTCTCCATCATTGTCAAAGTGTACAACACCATCGATTGTATCTCGATTTTCACCTGGTTTATACATGGATTCAAGATTTGGTTGCACACCAACAATCTTAACACCTGGAATATGTTCTTTTAGATATAAACCTACACCCGTTAAGGTTCCTGCTGTTCCTGCAAGCATAACGGCATAATCAACCTGACCATCCGTGTCTTCTACAATTTCAGGCCCTGTTGATTTGATATGCGCTTGCCAATTGGCATCATTGGTAAGCTGACTTGTATAGTAATATCCATTCTCATCACAGAATTTTTGCATAGCCGCAATGATTCTTCCTGTATCGAATCCATATTTCGCAATGATTTCATCAAATCCAGGAATATCCTTATAATATTGTACTGTCGTTCCATAGGCTTTTAGAATCTGAACTCTTTCTGGCGTACAGCCTGGCTCCATAAAGATATGGAGATGATATCCTCTTGCTGCCGCAAAGGCTGCAAGCGATATGCCTGTATTCCCACTTGTACTTTCTACAATGGTTCCACCTGGTTTAAGCTTACCTTCTGCCTCTGCCTTTTCAATCATATTCAATGCTGCACGATCCTTAACGCTTCCACTTGGATTTAAATATTCTAATTTCCCAATTAAGGTTGCTTTTAAATGATTCTTTTTGTTGAAATTTGTAAGCTCAACAAGGGGTGTATGCCCTACTAACTCTGTGATTGATTTATGTATATTTGCCATGTTCTCTTCCTCCATTCTTATATGACTTTTTAATTACAGGATATTCCGCCATCTACTACAAGCTTTGCACCATTTATAAACTTCGCTTTCTCACTTGCAAGATAAACAACTGCTTCGGCAATATCCAATGCTTCTCCAAAAACAAATTGCGAATCCATTCCAGATAGAATTCTAGATCGTCCAAATTCACTTTCCAATTCTGGATTACTTGTCATTCCTGTTCTGATTGCACCCGGACATACAATATTACTTCGTATGCCTTGATGCATATAGGCATAGGCTGTATGCTCACATAAGCCAACAAGGCCATGCTTGGCAACACTATAAGCAACACTGGATCGACAGCCCTTTATCCCTGCAACCGAAGCAATCGTCACAATATTGCCTCCATTCTTTTGTTTAAGCATCCGATTGACTGCTGCTCGGATGGCATACATAGGTCCATTTAGATTAATATCCATGATTCGATTCCAATCTTCATTTGTTGTTTCTGTGATTGGTTCACTATGCCCTGCAACCCCTGCATTATTTACAAGAACGTCGATTTGTCCTGTTGCATTCACTGCCTTTTCTATCATTGCTTCATTGACTTCCTGCTTCGAAATATCTCCTACAAAAGGAATAAAGTGATTCGCCATTTCTTTTGAATCTTTTTCTTTTATTTCTCTATAGAATTCATCCAATGCATCTTCATTTAAGTCAACCGCAATAACTGTTGCTCCATTTTTTAGAAATAATTGAGTAATTGCTTTCCCCATACCTGCTGCAGCACCAGTAATCACAACACTTTTTCCTATGAATTCGAATTGGCTCATTTAAACATCTCCTTTTCATACTTTACTGATAGGATTAAAGTAATTTAATGATATCATCATTCATAAAAAAAAGATTATAAATAAAATTTTGAGTTTCTCTAAATTTTACTTATAACCATTTTGGATAGATTTTTAAAATTTCCATCTAAAAAGCCACAACATTTAAATTTGTGTTATGGCTTTTGCATTTATTTCTTTTCAACAAAGAGATCATCCAATACCTTTGCGATTGCTTCAATACTTATAGGCTTAATGATGTGCCCATCCATTCCTGATTCATAGGATTTTCTTTTATCCTCATCAAAGGCATTGGCTGTCATCGCAAAGATTGGAATATTGGCCTTTCGATTATCTGGTAATGTTCGAATTTCTCTGGTGGCTGTATAGCCATCCATTTTTGGCATCTGGATATCCATGAAAATGACGTCATATTTATCCGATGGCGCATTCGCAATTGTAGATACCGCAAGATCTCCATCATTTACACTGTCTACTGTCATACCTGTTTCTTCGAGTATTGCGGTCGCAATCTCACGGTTTAACGCATTATCTTCAACAAGAAGCACTCGCTTATCGCTATAATCATAGATTCGTTTTTCCTCGTTTTCTCCGATTATGTGACTTACTGGTTGTGTTAAAACAGATCTAAGCTCTGACATAAAGATTGGTTTTGATACAAAGGCCTTTACGCCTGCTTCTCGAGCCTCATTTTCAAAATCTGCCCAATCATAGGCCGTAAGAACAATAATTGAAACATCTTCATGAATCACCTTTTTAATTCTTCGAATGGTTTCAATTCCATTCATATCCGGCATCAAATAATCAACGATATAAACCTTATATTCATCCATCATTTCAGTTGCATCCTGCGCACGAACAATGGCTTCTTTTCCTGATGTTGTCCAATCCGGACGCATCTGTATGTCTCTTAGCATCTTACTAAGATTTCTACAGGTATCCATATCATCATCCACAATTAAAGCCTTTGCTCCTAATAGTGTTGAAATTGGCTCATTCTTAATGACTTTATCAATTGGACGAAGATTTAAGGTCACCGTGAATAATGAACCCTTTCCTTCTTCACTTTCTACTTGGATATCGCCACCCATCATATCCACAATATTTTTTGTGATGGCCATACCTAGACCTGTTCCTTGAATACCACTAACGGTTGCACTGTATTCTCTGGAAAAGACTTCAAATATATGATCTAGAAAATCCTTTGACATACCCATCCCATTATCCTTTACTGAAAATACATAGGTTATATAACCCTTTAAGCTACAAGGCTTTTCAAGAAGGCGAATCATAATATTTCCTCCAGGCTGTGTAAACTTGATGGCATTGCCCACAATGTTCAATAAAACCTGATTCAAACGAAGCTTATCTGTAAGAACATCTTCATGGATTACATCCTGGGTATCAATAAATAGATTCTGATTTTTAGAATTTATTAGACTTTGAATCATGGTACGTAAATCATGCAACAAATTTGGAATATGAACCTCTGTCTCTACAAGCTTTACTGTACCACTTTCAATACGACTCATATCAAGGATGTCGTTAATTAAATTTAATAGATGCGTACTTGAGGTACTGATTTTTTTAAGATAATCCTGCATCTGTGTTTGATCATCCATATGCGCCTGTGCCAGTGCGGTAAAACCAATAATGGCATTCATTGGCGTACGAATATCATGCGACATACTATTAAGGAAGGTTGTCTTGGCTTTATTTGCCTGTTGTGCAGCCGCTAACGCATCTTTTAGTGCTTTTTGTTGCTCCAAATCATGCATCTTTTCTTCGGTAATATCATGGGCAACATAGAGAACTTCTTTTGCCTTTCCATTCTCATCTCTTCTCTTGACAATGAATCGTGATTGCATCCATTGTCCAGTCGGTGCTTTATAGTCTGTGGTAATGGTATTCATATGACTCAAGCGTTCTGCTAATGTATTCAAATCCAAAAATTCAGACATCGAATCCATGTATTCCGGCTCCATAAAGGATTGAAGAACCTTCTCTTTTACATCATTAAAATTTCCCTTTTTCTCTGCCACCTCTCCCATCAGAGGTACACTGGTCAATATACTATATTGAGAAGTATCAAGATCAGCTACAAAAATAGTTGAATATATGGTCGATAGAGAATTAACAACTTCGGCATGCTCTCTTTCACCTTTTAATCGTGCATCCTCTAAGGCCTTTTCTCTTTTTGCCTGTTGCTCATGTTCTTCAACAATCGAATCAATCAGCTGAAAGCCCGCAACGACATTTCCTACATCATCTGCTTTGCGAAAATCAAATTGATAATGATGCAAGATTCCATTTTCTATACTACGATATGTACCACTGTATTCATCCTGTTCAGAAAATACCTTGCGAATATTTTCATAACTGAATGCATCGGTTATTCGCTTTTTATCATCCGAATACACATTCTGCTGAATCCATTGTTTGATGACAGAATCATACGAAAATTCTTTCTTAAAAACGGATAAAACAGCTTTCAAATCATAATCATCCGCTAATCGTACTACCTTAGCCATTCCAGTATTTAAATTGGCAACAAATACAATTTTAAAGTTTTTAGATAAGGTATCGATAATCGCAACCTGCTCATTTATGGCCTGATCTTTTTTCTTTTGTTCACGAATCAAGTCATCTACATCATAGTGATAGCCTCGAAGGACATATCCACCTTCAATTGCTTTTGCGGTACCACCACAACGTACATATCTTTCTTTTAAAACAGGATGATACCAAAGGTAGGTATTCTCATCTCGACCCTTTGTTTTCATTTTTTCTACACTATCTAAAACAGACGGTACAGACTCTGGAACAATATTTGAAAACCAAGCGTTATAAACATCTTCACTCGAAAGATGTTGATCTCGAATACCCAAAAGCTCTAACATCATATCATCCGCTTCCATTCTTGGTTCTTGTCCATCCTTAAAATAAATATTCCATGTTCCCATTTTAGAAGCTGAAAAGATATCATGCATTTCATCCAATTTTTCATAGCTTTCAGCAATCTCTTTTTGATGTGCTGCTTCCTTTTCTCTTTCCACTCGTTCCATCTCTTGATGCTCGGCAATGATCGCATCAATATTTTGAAAACCACAAACGATATTCTTACCAAGCTGAGGACGAGTAATACTATATTGGTAATGATGAATTTCACCATCTACGAGTACACGAAAGTTTCCTGCACATTCTTTCCGTTGCTCAAAAATTTCCATAAGATGATGGATATTCATTTGATTGTAAAGCATCTCTTGATCTTCTGGATAAACTCTATTCGCAATATATTCTTTCAAAAGTGTTTGATAATCATATTGTTTATTCTTCTCTTTGTCAATTTCCAGTTTATTATAGCCGTTCAGCTTTAATAGCTTTGCCGTAAAATCCTCAGTATTGATCAAAAAAACGTTTTGATAACCTCTTGCGAGTGCTTCAAAGGCCGTTTGATAGTCACCATCTTCTAACATTTCTACAGCTAGAATCACATAGTTCAAATGCCCCTCGTAATCTGTTTGTTCTCTTATAAGATGCAACTTACATAATCCTGCATTTTTACTATTAAATTGAGTAACCAGATGTTTTTTTCCTTGCATTCTTTGCTCAATTGTATTCAAATCTAGAAATTCCAATACCGAAGCTAAGCTCTCTGCTTCAGATAGCTTAGTGATAATAGATTTCATGTTTTCATCATATCGCTTACTATTTGGAAGCGTAGATTTTATAACAGCATCTGTTGTTTTAATGGATTCATAGGTATTCTCTTTTATATTTATTCGAAACATCGCAAGATATAGATCAGATAGTGATGCATAGGCACTATTCATTCCTTCACTTCGTGTCTTACTCTGAAGAGTAATAATATCTTCTGTGCTTCGAAAGCCAGCAATCAGCTTTAAAGGTTCTGATTTTTTTGAAACACGGATATAGACCCCACCATTGTGTTCCATCTTTCCTTCAACAGGAACTCGAAAATTTAATTCCAGTCTTTCTCTACCATCCGCAAAGCTTTGTATCAAAGCCTCGGGCAATACAATTTGTAGGAATTCAGCGCGATCTTCATCACATACACATTGATTCGCATATCTTAGAATCATTTCAGAATAAGGAAAGTCCTTCTCAAATTTGTTTATATCATCCACAAGAGATCCATCAAGCTTCAAAGCCATTCCCTGATTTGTTTCTGGTTCAATCACATATACATTCATGTAATCGGCAGTAAGTGCCGCAATCATATTTTGTGATTCTTCAATTTGTTGACCTAAGGTTCGCGGAAATTCTTCATCTTGCATCTGTTCCTTATCGGGAACGGAATGATGAATATGTACAACCCTCCAAAGACCATCGATAAAACCATAAAGAATTGTATATCGACTATCCATTCGTATGCAGGTCGCCCCATTTTTAAATTTACCAAGAATTAATACCGATCCAAAAACCAATACATGGTCTTCATCAATCTTTTGTTCTTGGATTTCAAAATCCTTCCATTTAAATTGAATATTCTCACGTTGTTCCACATCAAATAGAAAGGCTTTAGAAAATTCCTGTAAATTTCTATAAAATTCCTGTTTGCCGGTACCTATGACACTCATACTCTCATCTAGCAATTCCAAAATATCTAAATCCTCTTCTGATGTAGAATCGAGATAGGATTTTAAGATATGTTCAGTAAGCTCCTTAAAATTCACATCTTTTGTATTTTCCTTGGTCATAGTCTACACCTCCCTGCAAAGTTCCAGGTCATACCAATCAATTTATTAATTCTTCTGTATATAATAAAAAACGAAATTATCTTTAAAAATATTTTATCACCAACATTTGTCATTTCAAAATAGTAGTAAAGAAGTAAAACGTATCATTTAGAT
>CAVKAP010000030.1:26277-28946 GCA_963654445.1 Segatella copri | reverse complement strand
AGGTAAAATAATGATTTTAATGCGATTTCTCTATCTTTTGTTCACTTATCATAGAGTATTGTGTAGAATTTATATACAAAAATGTTATATAATAGAGATAACTAACCCTTATAGAGAGGATGGAAATATATGAGTATAAAACAATTTAATAAAGTTTTAGTTGCCAATCGTGGTGAAATTGCGATTCGTATTTTTCGTGCCTGTTATGATTTAGGGATTCATACAGTTGCGATTTATTCCAAAGAGGATATCAACAGTCAATTTCGTGTTCGCGCTGATGAAGCCTATCTAATCAGTGAAAACGATAGTCCGGTTGGGGCTTATTTGGATATTCCTGCCATTATCGATTTAGCCAAACGACGTGGCGTGGATGCGATTCACCCAGGCTATGGCTTTTTATCGGAAAATGCCGACTTTGCCCGTGCTTGTGAAGAAGCTGGTATCACCTTTATCGGACCATCAAGTGAAGTTCTAGGTAAAATGGGTGATAAATTAAATGCCAAAGAAATCGCCTTAGAAGCAGGTGTTCCTACCATTCCTGGATCAACCGAGCCTTTAAAGGATGCCGATGAAGCGCTTGCTCTGGCAAAATCCTTTGGTTTTCCAATCATCTTAAAAGCCGCTGCTGGTGGTGGTGGTCGTGGAATGCGTCGCTGTGAATGTGAAGAAGAAGTAAAGCCTGCCTTTGATTTAGTTAAAGCTGAAGCTTTAAAGGCCTTTGGAAATGATGATATTTTTATTGAAAAATTCTTAGTTGAACCCAAACATATTGAAGTACAGATTTTAGCTGATCAACAAGGAAATACCTATCATTTATTAGAACGTGATTGTTCTCTACAACGTCGTTACCAAAAGGTTGTTGAATTTGCACCAGCTTGGTCTGTTGATCAAGCTGTTCTTGAAAAGATTCGTGCCGATGCGATTAAAATTGCCAAAACCGTTGGCTATGTCAATGCCGGTACTGAAGAATTCTTAGTGGATAAGAATGGGGACTACTTCTTTATTGAAATGAACCCTCGTATTCAAGTCGAGCATACAGTGACCGAAATGGTAACCGGGGTCGATTTAGTTCGTTCGCAAATTTTGATTGCGGAAGGCTATTCGATGGATCATCCAGAAATCGGTATCACGAAACAAGAGGATGTACAAGCCCACAATTATTCGATTCAATGTCGAGTTACAACCGAAGATCCAAAAAATAATTTTGCGCCTGACCACGGTCGTATTACCGCTTATCGTACAGCAGGTGGCTTCGGTGTTCGTTTGGATGGTGGAAATGCCACAACTGGTACAGTCATTTCTCCTTACTATGACTCCTTATTAGTAAAGGTAACGGCTTTTGATAACACCTTCCATGGTGCTTGTCGTAGAGCCTTACGTGCTATGAGTGAATGTCATATTCGTGGAGTAAAGACCAACATTCCATTTATTACGAATATATTAAGTCATCCAACCTTTATTGAAGGAAAATGTCATACGAAATTTATTGATGAAACACCTGAGCTCTTTGATGTCATTGGATCAAGAGACCGTGCTACTAGAATCCTACGTTATATTGCCAATATTCAAGTAGCCAATCCAGATGCTGAGCGTAAACAATTGGATAAACCACGTTTCCCTAGCTCTCATGGTCAACCTGAACCTGGTTTGAAACAAAAACTGGATACCTTAGGTCCTCGTGATTTTTCAAAATGGGTACGTGATCAGAAAAAGCTGTTAATCACGGATACAACCATGCGTGATGCGCATCAATCCTTATTGTCAACACGTATGCGTACCCGTGATATGGTTAAAGGTGCCCCAGGAACAGCGGAAATCCTAAAGGATTGTTTCTCACTTGAAATGTGGGGTGGAGCTACCTTTGATGTTGCGTATCGCTTCTTACACGAAAATCCTTGGGAACGTTTGGCTTTACTTCGAAAAGCCATTCCGAATATTCCATTCCAAATGCTACTTCGTGGATCCAGTGCGGTTGGTTATTCGAATTATCCAGATAATGTCGTCCGTGAATTTATTCATCAATCTGCGGAAAATGGCATCGATATCTTCCGTGTCTTTGATTCATTGAACTGGCTACCTGGTATGGAAGTAGCCATTGATGAAATCTTGAAGCAGGGTAAATTCTGTGAAGGAACGATTTGTTATACAGGGGATATCTTAGATTCTTCAAATACAACCTTTACCTTGGATTACTATATCAAAATGGCAAAAGAACTAGAAAAACGTGGTGTTCATTCCATTGCCATTAAAGATATGGCTGGTTTATTAAAGCCTTATGCCGCAAAGGAATTGGTTCATGCCCTTCGTAATGAAGTTGAATTACCAATTCATCTTCATACGCATGATACCTCTGGTAACCAAATTGCTACTTATTTAATGGCCGCAGAAGCAGGTGTTGATATTGTCGATACCGCTGTTGCTTCCATGTCGGGTATGACCAGCCAGCCTTCGATGAATGCCCTTGTTGCTGCTTTAGAAAGACAAGAAAGAGATACGGGCTTTAATTTAGATCGTGTGGAAGAACTATCAAATTATTATGAAGACGTACGTAAACGTTATGAAAAATTTGACCGAGGCTTAAAAACGACCGGAACGGATATCTACAAATACGAAATTCCAGGTGGTCAATATACCAATTTAGGTCCACAGGTTGCTTCTTTAGGTCTAGG
>CAVKAP010000030.1:0-26054 GCA_963654445.1 Segatella copri | reverse complement strand
TTCCCAAAAGAACTACAAGAAATTGTTCTAAAGGGTGAAAAACCAATCACTTGTAGACCAGGTGAACTCTTAGAACCAATTGACTTTGATAAGATGAAAAAAGAAGTCAAAGAGCTTTGTCCACATGACTTTGATATGCGTGAAGTGATTTCCTATTGTTTATATCCAAAGGTCACAAAGGATTATTGGGAACATGAAAAGGAATATGGTTACTTAATGCGTATGGGATCTCATGTCTTCTTTAATGGTTTAGCAGTTGGTGAAACCAACTTAATCAGCATTGAAGATGGAAAGACCTTAGTTATTCGTTATGTTCGTATGGGTGATGCAAATGAAGATGGAACACGAAATGTCATTTTCGAATTAAATGGAAACCGTCGAATTGTATCTGTCCCTGATCCAACGATTCATGTAGAAGGAAATGAAACACCGATGGCCGATCCACAAGATAAATCGCAATCTGGTGCATCGATTCCAGGCTTAATTACGAAGATCAATTATAAAGTCGGCGATTCTGTTAAAGAAAATGATACCTTAGGTACCATTGAAGCAATGAAGATGGAAACTGCAATTATCGCTCATATGGATGGAGTCATCAAAGAAATCCATGCTCAAGAAGGCGATACCGTAAAAGCTGGACAATTGATTTTTACCTTAGATATTGAATAGATATTGAACCCAATCTCAACCAAGAGATTGGGTTTTTCTATTAAAAAAAGAGACTAGAATAAGATCTAGTCTCAAGAGGAGCGCAATAGAATTCTGTTTGGCCGAACAGTTTGGATGGTCTATTGCGAATCAGATAACTTCAAATTTTTTTAATGCGTGATAGATTCCATTCTTCTCATTCGAATCCGTCACATACTTTGCGTAAGCTTTCACTTCATCACTCGCTTGTCCCATGGCGATACTATAATTTGTTTTCTCAAACATTGAAATATCATTTCCTCCGTCACCAAAAACAAGAACATTTTCCTTTGTCCATTGATTGGTTTCCATGATTCGTAAAAGGGTATCCCCTTTACTAAAACCTAATGGTCCAATTTCAATTTGTTTGGGCGCTGAACGGAAGAACTCAAATTCACTTCCATACTTTTCCATTAAATCCTTCATAACAATTGTTAGCTTTTCTTCTTCCTGAAGAACCTGTAGCTTATTGATGGGACAATCAATTTCATCAAATTGTTGAATATATTTTTGATTTGGATAACCATTTCTCATATCGGTGAACCAACCCCAAGGACCAGCTGTCCAAGGATAATCGTCTGGAAGATTTAACGTTTTTCTCAATTCCTTTTTCATACTTAAAATTGATTCGGGCATATAATCAAATAGACCTTCATCATAAACAGCAATGCTTTCAACATCCAAAGACATTAAATATGTAAAAATGGGTTGTATTTCTTCTTTTGAAAGCTGTCTTAAAATATGTCTTTCTTTTTTTTGCACATCATAAATGGCAATTCCATTAATTTCGATAAGCAATCCACCATACTTTTCTAATTCCAATTGATTCAAATAAGGTTGAATGCGTCCATAATTCCTTCCACTTGCTAGAACGATACGGATTCCCTTTTTTTGACATTCTAATAAGGCACTTAGGGTTTCTGGCATAATTTCATTGTTTGGGTCCAATAAGGTCCCATCCATATCCATTACAATTGCCTTTATTTTCATAATTTAAATCCTTTATTTAATTTATCTCTTAGAAAGATTCCTGCTTGATTGATGACTTCTTTCCAATCTTCATTATTTACATACCAGAATTCACCGACAAACATACGAACCCCTAAGCGTTTTAACGTCTTGATATTTTTTACAAATTCTGTATGTCCTGTACCATATGGAATTTCTCGATATTTACCGGGAACGGTCTCTTTTAGATGTGTCGCAAAAATATGTCCTTTTCCAGTCAACAAATCTTCATTCACATCAACATCATAGAGAAGTGACGCATTCTTTAAATTTCCAATGTCTGGATACACACCTAAATACGCATTATCTATACTTTTCACATAACGCATAGCCTTTTCTACCGTATCCATAAATGGTGTTTCCATGGTTTCAAAGCCTAAAATGATTCCTTTATCAGCAGCCATTTCAACACATTTCTTTAGATTCTTTTCAAAATCATTACGGGTTTGTAAATCTCCCTTTTCATAATAGACATCATAACCAGCTAATTGAATGATTCGTATTCCTAAATCGGCCGCAAAATCAATCGCCTTTTTCATGATTTCTAAGGACTTTTCTTGAATGCTTAAGTCATGTGATCCTAAGGGATATTTACGATGCCCACTTAAACACATAGAAGAAATGGGTACACCCGTTTGTTGGATTGCTTCTTTGATTTCCTTTGTGGATTGATCAAGTCGAGATAGTTTTTCATCACTTTCGTCAATACTGATTTCCACATAATCAAAGCCTGCTGACTTTGCGATAGTTAATTTCTCTATCCAAGATAGACTGTTTGGCATACTTTTTTCATAAAGTCCTAAACGATATGCATTATTTACTTTGTCCATAATAGGCTCCCGGTCCATGTTTACGATTGAAATGCTTATCCAATAAGACTTGTTGCATAGATTCTACATCTTGGCCATTGACCATTTTCGCAATCGCATTCATCTTGGCACATTCTTCCAATACGACCGCATTATGTACGGCATTAAAGCCATCGCTTCCCCAGGTAAATGGACCATGACTATGCACTAAGACAGCTGGTACACGATTTGGATCCAAACCTCTGACCTTAAATTCTTCCACAATGACTTTTCCAGTCTCTAATTCATAGCTTCCTAAGATTTCCTTTGGAGTCATATATCTTGTACATGGAATTGCACCATGGAAATAATCCGCTTGGGTCGTTCCGAGTGCAACGACATCCTTTCCAGCCTGCGCAAAGCTTGTCGCCCAAGTTGAATGGGTATGGACAACGCCACCAATATTTGGCCAATTGCGATAGAATTCCAAATGTGTATCTAAATCCGAGCTTGGATTTAAATCGCCATCAACACGATTTCCATCAAGATCTACAACCACAATATCTTCAACCTTCATCGTATCGTATTCAACACCACTTGGTTTGATTGCAATGACACCTGCTTCACGATCGATTTCAGATACATTTCCCCAGGTAAAGGTAATCAAACCATATTTTGGAAGCAATTGATTCGCTTCATATACACGTTTCTTTAGTTCTTCGTACATATCCTAGTCCTCCGTCACAAAGTAGATGGCTGCTTCAGCTGCCGTATGGTTGGCACCCACAATAATATCTTTGTCTTCTTCATGAACAACACAGAGATTTGCTGGTCCTACACCTTGATCGACCATTGTTACCTTGTATTCTCCATCTTCATAAGTAACCACAAACAATTCACAATCCTTTCGACGGACACCACATACGAAGGCATTTTGTCCTGCTAGCTTTGTGCCAACTAGAGCATGGGCAAAGTCAATTTCATTTTCATAGGTCCATACCTTCTTATATTCATTTCCATCCTTTTTATAGATTTGAATACTGTTTCCATGGAATTCTTCAATCGTCATGATTTCATCCTGTCCATCGCCATCAATATCAATGGTTGCGATTTCTCCAATATGACCCGATAAAATCGGTTCGACCTTCCATTGTCCACCGCGTTTTTCTGGTGCACTGACTCTTAAAATACCTTGGTCACTACCAAAATAAGCAACATCTTGACCATTTTCTTTACATTGCCAGAAGCCATGGTTACGATATAGACCATCACATAAGATTTCTAATTCAACCCCTTCGCTTGGATCTTCTGCTAGCTCTGCAACATAGACTCGTCCTGGAACAGACCAATCATTCTTTTCTTTTTTCGAAGTGGCTACCGTTGCCAAAATCAAATAATTGATACCATTTTTAGAGATGATGCCAAAACGATGTACATAAGGAACGGAAACGACATCCTTGAATTCCCATTTTCCATTGTCATATTTTCCCCATACGATCTTTGCCAAGGATGGCGTCACCTTTAAATAAAATTCTTGAACACATAAGAATTCTTTTTCTTTTCCAGGAATTGGAACGATGGACATACATCCACCTGGCTTGGTCCATACATTTTCTTTTGTTTCAAAGTCTTTTCCATAATACATATTACAAGCAACATCGGGATCTTCACTGGCTAATAAAATATGGTTTTGTCCATCAAAATAAATGTTACTTGCGCAATAACAACGATACATATCATCTAGCTTTTTCTTTACGATTTTCATGTTTTTTCTCCTTTTTTGGGTATAAGAAAAGCTGCCAATGGCAGCTTTACATTTTTTCTTATTTATTGGCTGCGTATTGATTTAATTATCCAATTTCAATTTCGAAATCATCCGTCAACTCTTCTTCTTCCGTACTTACTTCTACAGGATGAGCTGGTTTTAAAACGGAAACAATAACTGCTGTAACCATTGCACCAATTAAGTAAGCCGCAATCCAAAGTAATGGATTACTCGTCAAAGGAATTGAGAAAATTCCACCATGAAGTACTGGACAAGTTACACCCCATGCTAGTACCAAGCCATGGGCTACTCCCGATCCAATGGTAACCGCAGGAATTACACGTTTTGGATCATTAAAGGCAAATGGTAAAGCACCTTCGGTTACCTGACACAAAGACATCGCAATTGCAACTTTTGCATCTTCACGTTCTTGTGCCGTATATTTTTTTGGTGTTAAGATCAAAGCTGAAATAGCCATTCCTAAAGGTGGAGCCATCGCTGCCGCATTTTTACCAGCGGCTGGTCCCCATACACCACTTGCAGAGAAAGCAGTAACAACAGAGAAACAAATTTTATTTACTGGACCACCCATATCAAATCCAGTCATACATCCTAATAAGAAGCCTAAAATGAATTTAGATCCTGTGTTCATTCCCATGAAGAAATCAACAACTGCTTGTGTTAGGGCTGCTAGAGGTGGACCAAAGACAAACATAATCAATAAAGTAGAAACAATTCCTGATAATACTGGATAAATAACGATTGGATACATCGATTTCAAAGCCTTTGAATCTGGGAATTTTTCTTGCATCCATAAAATCATCATTCCAATTAAGAACCCACAAATCAATGCACCAATAAATGAAGCCTTAACCTGTGTTGATAAATAACCCGCTACAACCCCTGGTGCAATTCCTGGTTTACCAGCGATTGAATAAGCAATCCCTGCACATAAAACAGACATCATTAATCCAAAAGCTGCATTTCCAGCTGAAATAAAAGCATATCCTAATGTTCCTTCAACATCTACATTTCCGCATAGACGTGCAATTGCCGTACAAAACCCACCAATAACGATGACAGGAATCATATAGGAAATACCAGTCATACAATGTTGTTTAAAATTTTTAAATACATCCGTAAACATTTTTTCTCTCCTTTTAAAATTCTTCATTGAACGTCTCATTTTCTTCATATATAATTGACTTGGTTTTTATAACCAAAACGATTTTTATAAATGAGTCTTGACCTGCCCGTCAGTTCATTTCAATGAAGATCGTTTTTATTTTATTTTTTTGCATTTAATTTTGCTTCAATTTTCTTTAATAGCTGTTCTGGCGATTTAATCGCAGTTGATACAGGAACCTTTACTGTTGGTTTTCCTTTAAAACGTTCTGTTCCAGTGATACAGGAACCTTTACTGTTGGTTTTCCTTTAAAACGTTCTGTTCCAGAAACGGCTACATCGGTTGCCAATAAAACACAATCTGCTTCTTGAATATCTTGTTCAGTCAATGGGAATTCAACACCACCACTACCTTGGGTTTCAATTTTAACGCTCCATCCTAATCTTTTTCCTGTTTCTAACAATTTTTCTCTTGCCATATAAGTATGGGCAATTCCACATGTACAAGATGTAATTCCTACAATATTCATTTTCTTATTCTCCTTTTCTTTTTGTAAATTCATCAAAATATGATTCAAATAATTGAAAGAATGATTCTTTTGTATCACATTCCATCAATGCATCTACATGCTCTTTATAAGCTAATACACTCGCCAATTGAGCTAACATTTGTAGATGAGTTTTTTCTAATTCATTTGTTGGAGCAGCCAACAAGAAAATCAATCGAACCGGTTGGTCATCTAAGCTTTCCCATTCAATCGGTTCTTTAACCTTTGCGATTGCAACACTTGCCTTATTCACTTGATCGGTTAATCCATGAGGAATCGCAATTTGATTTCCCATCCCTGTTTCACCAATACTTTCTCGTTGATAAACAGCTTCTTTAAACTTTTCTAAATCTTTCACTCTTTTATTTTCATAGAGTAAAGAGCACAATTGATGAATGACTTCATCTTTATTGCTTGCAGTCATATCTAAGTCAATTAGATTAACATCTAAAATTTCTATTAAATTCATATACACCTTTCATTCTTCTTTTCTACTTGCCTCGAGTAAGATCTCATAAATATCCTTTTCCTTTTCACAAGACAGGATCTGTTTCATCGTTTCTTCATTATTCAACATTTTATATAGCCAGTTCATTTGCATGATGTTTTTGGCATCGGCTTTTGCGACAGCTAACAGAACGACAAAATTAATTTTTTCTGTGTGCCATAGAATTGGATTATTTAACTTATAAAAAGCAAATTGTGTTCGTTTTACCGATTCATGAAATCCATGTGTTAAAACGATTCCATTTCCAATTTCAGTAGAACCCATCATTTCTCTTTTTAGGACGCTTTCAAGAAAGGATGGTGTTACAGCACCCGATAGTTGTAAGTGTTTTGACATTTCTTGTAAGACGGTGAGTCGATCGGTTGTTTGCCTGCCAATCATAATAGTTTGTAATGAAAAATTTGTTTTATTTACCGTTATATTTCCATAAATTAAGGTACGTATACGCTCAACATCAATCTCCTTCAATAACGGATTAATCATAAGATAAGGTCTTTCAAGGTTTAGCTTTACAGTGGATAAAATATATTTACACGATTCAATCTTTTGGATTTCGTCACTTGAACAATGGATAAATTCAACATTTGAGAAATTTTCCTTTAATTTCACAGATAAGAAACGGGATACCCCAACACCCATTGAACAAACAACGGCAGCTTGTGGTCTTTCATTGCTTTGTTCTACAACAATTGCCATATGTAAAGCAACATAAGCAACTTCTTCTTCACTTGCTTTAATTCCTAAATATTTCTCAAAGCTGAAGTTGATTAATTTGGCCATTGAATACGAGCCTGGATAATTCATTTTAATTTCTGAGAGCAAGGGATTATACAAATTTAGTCCATATTTCAATCGATATACGGTTGGAAGCAAATGTAAAATCAAAGATTGCTTGAACTGTACATTTGCAGCTAAATCCAATGCTACAATTTGATCTAAATTCTTGATAAAATCTTGTCCGATTTTTTCAGCTAAAATATGTAAATCCTTTAACAGGCTATTTTCAATAAATGATGGTTCGTTAAGATACATCCCAAATAAATGCATCAATAAATAGTCGGATTCTCCTTTAGGGATTGTCATTTGTGCATATTCACTTAACTCTTTGATTAATTCATTAAATTCGTGAATATATAGGAATTCACTTGAATTTAATTCATCCAGCCGATTTGCATCTAAGCTTTGATTTTGTGCGATACGACGCAACATAATCGATGCATGAAAGGCCAAGTTGTTCATATTCACTTCACTCAATCCCATTTCAAATGAATGATTCCATGTATAAACAATGTCTTCAACTGCCTTGATATCCATTTCCAAATGGGTTTCTAATAGAGTTTCAATGGACATGTTATATCCATTCATTTTATTGGCTAATAACCCAACTGTATTTCGTATACTTTCTTCATTTCCATCAAGATAATAGCCTTCATTTGTCTTCTTTAAATGTAGATGATGTTCTTCTAACCAAGAGGATATCCAATTTAGATCCTTTTCAATGGTTGAACGACTCACAAAGAACAGCTCTGCAAATTTATCCAAATAAACTTTATTATTTCCTAATAGAATATGAACTAAAATACAGCTTCTGCGATATTCTTTTGTGTATGTTTCAACATTTTTTTGATTTCCAGTAACATTTAAGAACAATCGATCCTTTTCTTCAATGCTTCCTTCAATCCATACACCGATATGTGGTTTTTTCTCTAAAGTCAGGCCGTTTGTTAATACTTCTGATTCTATTTTTGCCAGATCACTTCGAATGGTTCGACTACTCACATTTAATATTTTGGCTAAATTGGTCGTCGTTATTGGTTCATTTGACTTAAGAAGGATTTGAATTAATTCTTCTTGTCTTTTCATAGTCCAACCACCTTAGGAATTGTAACAATCAATGGATCTTTAAATGAATATTGGCTTCCTGTATATGAAATTTTCTCTTCACGTTCTAATTGATGAAGAATGCGAACAAAATTACCATATCGATGCGTATAATAAGCTAACGCAATAGCTAAAATACCTAAGCATGTTCCTGCAAGCCATACAATATTCAATAAACAAGCTCCAACCCCAACAATACCTAAAATTGCTTTAAGATAGGTCATTGTCGTATTCCAAGTAACATGAACATTTCTTCCTTCTTTTTCAATCTTATAAAACCACATATTCTCTCCTTTATTTTGCTTGTGCTTTATGTCCTCCTACTTCATCGCGTAATGAAGCAATCACTTTTGCTGAGAAGGAATCCTCTTGTTTCGAACGTAATCGCATCATTAATGAGGTTGAAATAATTGGAATTGGTACACCAAGCTCACAGGCTGATTCAATGGTCCATCCTGTTGTCTTACTAGCACCTACAACACCTTTGATTTTTTCCAAATCTGGATCTTTTCTAAAGGCATTGGCTGCTAGCTCTAATAACCATCCTCGAATAACACTTGATTTACTTAACGAGTCCGCTACGTTTTCTAAATCATAATCAAACTCACTTTTTTCTAATAGCTCAAAGCCTTCACCTAAGGTTTGCATATAGCCATAAAGCATCGCATTATGAATCATTTTTAAATAATGACCACTACCCGTTTTTCCTGTGTATAGGCATCCATTTTCAGTCGCAATGCTTTCTAACATATCTTTTAAATCCTTGTTAAAGACATCTGCATCACCACCGCACATAAAGCTTGCACCATGTCTTGCACCATAGACACCACCACTGGTTCCAATGTCAAAGAAGTAAATTCCTTTTTCTTCCATTAAAGCAGCTGTTTTTAAGCTATCTCGATGATCAGAATTTCCACCATCAATTACGATGTCATCTTTCTTACAATACCCAATTAAATCTTGTAGAACACTATTTGTAATTCTTCCTGCTGGTAACATAACCCAAATCACATTCTTTTCATCTTTAGAAACAAGCTGTTCTAATGTTGCGTACGTCTTTATATTCTCTTCTTCAGCTTTTTTACGAGCATCTTCACTTGCATCAAATCCTTCAACATCCACACCATGATCTTTCATATTCAATGCCAAATTGAAGCCCATTTTTCCTAAGCCTACCATTTTTAATTTCATGACGTACCTCCTTTCTTTATCTCTTTTGTCTTTTGACAGGTACATCATATTCAAAAATGTAAGCGCTGTATATAAAGTATACCGCATTTCATCCGAAATCGATTTCCACATTTTAATTTCCACATTCGATCGATTTCCACATTCATCAAAGAAAAAAAGAACCCTTGTTATCAAAGGGTCCAGTATATGCTTACTTTAATTCATTTTTATGCTTTGCGCGTTCGGCATCTCGCCAATTGTTTTCATATTTTCCAAGACAATCCACAAAACGTTTTGTGACATAATGAGGTCGAGTGATGGCACTTCCTACGACAACGGAATGACATCCGACAAAGATACATTTCATGGCATCTTCTGGTGAATAAATGTGTCCTTCCATAATGACGTCGGCATCCTTTACTTCACGACACATTTTCGCAATCATTCGGAAATCGGGTCCTTCAATACTTGCGGTATTGGCCGTATAGCCATAAAGGGTAGGTGCAACGATTTCTGCTCCATTTGCGGATGCATGAAGGGCTTCTTCTACATTCGAAACATCCGCAAAAATCAAATGATCCGGATATTTCTTTCTTACCTGTGGTAATAAATCCCATGCGATGGTTCCTTCATGTGTTTTTTGGGCTGTACAATCTAAGGCAATGATATCAGCGCCTGCTTCAACAATTTCATCCACTTCCTTCATGGTTGGAGTAATAAAGACATCCGTGTCATCATGCCATACCTTATATAAACCAATAATTGGTAAACCTAAATTAGCTTGTTTTACTTGTCGAATTTGTTCCGGTGAGTTTAAGCGTAAGCCAACAGCACCACCCCATTTAGCACATTCGGCCATTTTTAAAACCATATCTTCCGTATAAATTGGTTCATCCTTTTGGGTTTGACAAGATACGATTAAACCACCTTTTAAGCTTTCTAAAATCGCTAATTTTTTCTGATTATTTGTTCTCATTCTTCTTTTCCTCCACAAATCACAAAATTTTCAGGTATTTCTTTTTCTTCTTTATATTCATCCACATAAATGCTATGAAATTGATCCATATTCGTCCAAGCACACATTCCTTTGGTTTCAAATTTTGAATGATCCACCAATAAATCATTTAATTCACTACGTGCCATGATTTCTTTTTTATTTGCGCCAACATGAAAATCAAAGACATAGACCTCCCCATTTTCTAGATTAAGTCCATTACTGCTAAAGAAGGCATGATCAAAATGAAATTGACGAATCATTTCTAAGGTTAAAGAGCCAAAGCTTGTATCATAGGCTTTTGAAAACTCTCCGCCTAAAAGAAAGATATCGCCTTGAAAATGAGATGGTAGTTTTCGTATTAAATAGATGCTTGGGGTAACTAATTTAATTTTCTTATTTCCTAAATAATCTAAAAGATAGGTTGGCGTCGTTCCTGAATCGATATAAACACAATCACCATCACGTATACTTTTAGCGGCTTCTTGACATATAATTCGTTTCGCTTCACTATGAATATTTTCTTTGGAATGCACAGATTTTTCATTATAGCTGGTTAGGGTTGTCGCAATGCTTTTTAAACTGGCTCCCCCTCTTTCCCGATGAATCAAGCCTTGATTTTCTAATTCAATTAAATCACGCATCACACTGGAGCGTGATACTTGAAAACAGTCTTGAAGCTCCTTTACCGTTACAAATTGTTTTTCTTTTAAAAGCTCCATGATTCGATACATTCTCTCTTTTGTCAGCATATTAACCTCCGATCTTCACAAGAATTCCTTTCTCTTGTCCATATTTTATATATTTTAACAGCTTTTCCTTTTTCATCATTGCTTGATCTTTATAAAGATACTTTCGTTTGACTTGATTCCACTTTTTCTTTCCTAGAGAATGAAAAGGAAGTAAATTCACTTCTTTTAATCCACATTCCTTTGCGAAATCAATGATATTGGTACAAAGCCCTTCATTAAAGAAAGGAATGACCGGCATACGAACAATCACTTGATCTGGACAATGCTTCGAAAGATAGTCCAAATTATTCAAAATGAAATCGTAATTTCCACCTGTTACTTCCTGTAATTTTTCTTTATCTAGATGCTTACAATCAAATAGAAATAAATCAATATAAGGCAACGCCTGCTTTAGCTTTTCTAAGGGATAATTTCCAGTTGTTTCTACTGCTAAATGAAGGCCTTCCTTTTTAATTGCTTTGATTAAGTGAAGAAATTCTTTAAATTGAAAGAAGGGCTCTCCTCCAGAAATTGTGATACCACCATTGCTTTGATCATAGTAATCCTTATCCTTTAGGATTTCTTGAATGATTTCTTCTATTTCCATTGCGTAAGATGAAAACGTAATCGCTTCTTCTAAGCATTCATTTTCACATTGATGACAATAAGTGCATTTCCTTTCATCCCAATGGAATGGAAAGCTAATGGCCTCCTTTTCACAAACACTTTGACAATGACGACAATGGATACATTTTGTCTCATCATGCATTAAAACCGGATGGCTTGTCCAAGTTTCTGGATTAGCACACCAAGGACAATGCAACGAACAACCTTGTAAGAAGATGGTTGTACGGATCCCTGGTCCATCATGGGTCGCAAAGCGTTCAATATTGGATACATTAATCATAAAGGGTCCTACTTAACAATTCATCCTGTACATCCTTTGTCAAATTAACAAAGACAGCACTATAGCCGGCAACCCGTACAATTAAATCTGGATATTTTTCTGGATGCTTTTGGGCATCTTCTAATTGGCCATGATCGACAACGGTTACCATTAATTGACATCCACCCTTTTCAAAATAGGTTTTAAATAAGAGCTTTACCTTTTCTTCATCTTCATGCATCATACGCGGTGTAAATTTAATATTTTGTACACTGCCTCCATGATATTTTGCTTGAAAACGACTCAAGGAATTTAATACAGCTGTTGGTCCGCTTGTCGCTGCATAGCCTTGTGGATTATTGGCTGGATTCATATAAACACCCTTTAATCGACCATCTAAGCTTGCGTCGGTTTGATGTCCCCAATCCGTATTGGTTTGATTGTTTGAAATAACGATTAAATAGTAATCCATTCCATTTTCAATACCACGCATACGAATGCCCTTGGCTACATATTCAAATAAATCGTTGGCCATTTCATCAACATCCCTTTGATCATTTCCATATTTTGGCAAACGAAGGATTTCTTTATGAAGACGTTCATAACCTTCAAAATTATGTAAAGCGGCCTCATTCAATTCCTTTAGGGTATATTTCTTTTGATCATATACTAAGGTTTTAATGGCATATAGCGCATCGGATGCATTGATATTCCCATAGGTTTCATTGGTTCCACCTAAGATTTGTACGCCGCCATCCAATAAAGCCTTTTGTCTAGATAAACAATCATCCATTAGGATAGATGTAAATAAAAAGCTCACTTCTTGGTTCATAATTTCATAGGAATGCTTTTGCGCATAAACACTTAAGTCAAAATAGTAATCTAATAAAGCTTTATATTGATCATAGAAAGCTTCAAAGCTTGTCAATTGATGAATTGGTAAGACTTTAACAGGTCCGGCTTTATAGATGCCATCCATTGGATCATAGCCTTCATTTAAGGCCAACTGCATAATTTTCACTAGGTTTAATAAAGTATTTGGTGTTCCTACACTCTTGCCTTGAATCACAAATTCACCACATCCAAAAGGAATATATTGTTGGGCAATTTCCTTTGATACACGCATGCCATATTCAACGGCTGGAACATTGACATCATCATTATAGAGGGTTGGATAGGTCGCACCACTGGCAATACAATCATAGGCCATATCGAGAATATCCTTTGGTGTATTCTTATCAAATCGTAAAGTAAATTGAGGTTCGACATAGCGTGTATCCTTACATACACGTAGACAAATTCGCGTAAAGAGATCACATGCTTCGCTATTTTCTCTTCCTTGTCCACCAACAATAATGCGTCCATTGACCGTCGTTCTTCGATTTTCAATCATCTTCCATAACGATTTTAAATAACGATAGGCTTCTTGTTCATCAAGGATTCCTGCATCCATATCACGTTTAAGAAAAGGGCCTAAGACAATGTCCATTCGTCCATAATTGATACAGCCGGCACATAGGGCATAAAGCCAAAAAAGCTGTAGGGCTTGATGAAAGGTTTGTGGTTTATGTTCACAAAGAAATGCTAAATCGCTTTTCATTAAATCCAAATCCTTTTGTCGCTTTGGATCACTTGTTGAGATTTTTTCTATCAATTCAATTTGTCTTTGAATGACCTTCTTAAATAGCTGAAGTGCTTCTAGACTCGCCTTCATAAAAGCATTGGAAGGATAGGATTGAATCAATTCCATCAATCCAGGTAAGCCTAAAGTGACTAGCTTTTGATAATCTAGCATCATACCCGATAGACGAGCCGTTGCCATAAATGGATATTTACAATCAATAAAACGTCCTGTGGTATTATCATTTAAAACATCCTGGCAATAAATGCTTTTAACATCATTTTCTTGCCAATAATCATAGAGTGCATCCACGCGATCTTTTTGCTCTTGCGTGCTTAATTCTTCTTTAAAGGCACGTAATTTATGAAAGACACAATAATGCCCTACCCCACCAATACTGGTTACAGAGCCAAAGCCAATTGGTAGAAAATCCAAGCGTCCGGCAATCAAATCATCTTCTTCAATGGAACGGAACAAGCGTGGATAAATGGTTTTTAAGCATTCGATTTCACGAATTGCTTTATCTTTCTCCTTATTTTCTTTATGCGCTTGCGTATAAGCTTCCATAATTTCCAATTGTTCTTCTACACTTTTTTCACAAGGAATTTTGATGGATACTTCCACATTTTGAGCACCATCGATATTAATTCGAGCCATATCTTTCACCTCACACCATCAATATAGTCTCTCCTTTCATCAATGTCAATCATTTTTGTTCAGTATTGTTCATTTTTATTCACATCTATTCATTTTTAGTATAGAAAAAGAGACCTCATTTTACCCTGAATATCACAGGCGTTTTATACTATTCAATAACTTTCTATTCTCTTTCGATAATTTCTTATTGTTTTTCATTCTTAATTGTGTTAATAATAGAAATAGAAAAGGAGATCAAGCATGTCATTCATTACCTTCATTAAAAAACAAATTTGTTCAAATCGAAATCAAAAAACCGCTTATGCGAATGCCTATCAAAGAATGATCTTCGATTCAATAAAAATCATGTAAAAAAGACTTCGAATGAAGTCTTTTTTCTTAAATATTCAAGTTTTCTCTTTTTCTTTTTAAATCGGCTACAATTTTCTCTCCTAAGGAAACCGGATCAACATCCACAATCATTGAAGATTTTAACGTCTTTTTCGTATCCTCTTTGAGGAATTTAATCACATTTGGTGCTCCATGAATCGGTGCTTCCACACAATGATAAGAAGAGATTCCCATTAAGCGGAAGCCTAAGGCAGCATCGACACCCTTTTCATTACTCCATTCAGGAGAAGCGAACGCAAACGGCATTTCATGTAAAGACTTATTAAATTCACCTGCAATTCCTGCAAAAATTCCAGAGCTTCGACAATTATCAATACATTCTCCAACATGCCATACCGGAGGTTGTTCACCATTTAAAAATTCTTTGAGGCCATCGCCACATTTTCCATAGGCAAAGTCTGAACATTGACAATAGCCCATTTTCATCAATGGGAAGGATGCACAACCATTAGTGATTATTAAGACATTATTTTTTAATAAGACATCACAAACATCTAAAACGGCTTTTTCATACATGATTTTTGGATTGTTGCAGCCAACCATATTGACAACACCGAGTATTTTTCCATCTTTAATTGCATCGGCTAAAGGCTTAAAACCACCATATTTTTTATGGATATATTCCACGGAAAAGCCAACCTCAGCTTCTACCTCATAGCCTGGAATAAAGACTGGTATGCCCTTCCGTGCTTCAAAGCTTTCAATGGCTCGATTGACAATCTTTTCCGCAATCAAATGAATATCTTGGACATTGGAATGATGGTGATCAAAGCCAATATGCTCTGCGCCTGGTAAACGAGCCGAATCACTGGTTGTTACAACGGTTGTTTTATAACAACGGGCCACATCCATAATCGATGGATAGACCTCTTGTACATCGGCTACCCATAAGTCTAGAGCCCCTGTTCCAATCACTAATTCAGCCGTTACTGCATTGGATAAAGGAATAACCCCTTCATAGCGATACATAGCAGATAGACCGGAACAACAAATACCATAGAATTGAATTCCCTTCGCTCCTGCTTTTTTAGCCCGTTCAATAAACTCTTTCTTTTGCCCTGTTTTGACAATTTCTTTAACAAGAACAGGCAAATGGCCATGGACCGCAATATTCACATACCCCTTTTTCAAGGCACCAATATTCACCTTTGAGGTCACACGATCACCAACACCTAATAAAGAGTCGGTTGCGATGGAAGTAGAAACAACGCCACTAAAGGTAAAGGCCAATCCACAGCGCAAGAATTGTTGCATGATACTTTTCCAATCTCCATCGGTTGCACAACCACTTTTATGTAAGGCTTCAAACACCTCATGATAGGCACTAATCGGTAAAATATCTAATTCTTTCCATACCTTTTGACGCTCGGCTGGTGCACAGGCTTTAATCGTTTGATAATCATCCGGTTCTGTTCGTGATAAATCAGCTAATAATGCATCGCATAAATCAATCGTAATATTTTTTAACTGACGATTTTTCGTTTGAATACCATAGGCTTCTGCCATCTGACGAACCTTATATTCACCAATAATTGGTAAATCCAATTTTCCTTGTGCAGCCCACTTTAACATCAATATAACTTCCCTCGCATGCATACCATGTTGGGCTGCTCCAGCCGCAGCAGAACGTAAAAGATTTCGTGCGGCAATTAAATCGGCATCGGCACCACAAACACCCTTTGGTGACTTAGGTGTAATCTTACATGGCCCCATATTACAAATCTTACAACAGGTTCCACTTAAACCGAAGCTACATTGAGGCTTTTGACAATCAAAACGATCAAAGGCCGTATCAAGTCCAATTTGTTCGGCACGTAAAAGCATTTCACGAACTGCAGGGTCTGGTGTTTGTTCTAAGACATCCTGTTTGGAAGGAAAGGTTTTCCGATAGGCTGCTACTGCTTGCATGTAATCTGAACAAAAATCCCCTTCATGCGTATGCGTATAGGTATTTCCATCTTCATCCACATGGGTATGCGTATGTCCAGTTACCGGCTGTAAGACCTTTGGAACACCATTCTTATCAAAGCCAATAATAGCACGATGGGTATGTGGTTCAATTTCTAATGGATTATCATGTGTATGTTCTGTCATTTTCTTCTCCTATATATAGTATTCAATTTGATCTTCTTTTTTCATATGGAAGATTTCAAAAATCTTGTCGCGAATTCTTAAAAAATCTTCACTTGTACGATCTCTATTCTTTCCTAAAGAAATTTGAATGATTGCTTTAATGGTTCCTGGATTGGCATCCATGATCACTACGCGATTGGATAAAAAGATGGCCTCTTCAATATCATGCGTGACAAAGACAATGGTCTTTTTGGTCGTATGACAAATATCTAAAATATCATCCTGTAGCTTCATGCGTGTAATAGCATCTAAAGCTCCAAAGGGTTCATCCATAAATAAGATTTCAGGATCTACTGCGAGTCCTCTAGCAATCGATACACGCTGTTGCATACCACCCGATAATTCGGCTGGCTTTTTCTTTTCAAAGCCATTTAAGCCCACTAAATCAATATACTTTTTCACAATTTCCTTCACTTCGGCTTTACTTTTATGACTTGTTTCTAGACCAAGAGCAATATTCTTTTCGACATTTCGCCAAGGAAGTAAGCCATAATTCTGAAAGATTGTGACATATTTACTCGAAGGCTTTTCTACTTCTTTTCCATCAATGACAACACTTCCCTTAGAGGGTTGAATAAAGCCTGCCATCGTATTCAATAGCGTTGATTTTCCACAACCCGATGGCCCCAATAGACAAACAAATTCCCCTTTTTCAATGCCTAAAGAGATATCTTGTAAGGCTTCTTGTTGCCCATAATTTACAGAAAGCTCCTTTACTTCGATTTGCATACAATTTCTCCTTCCACCAAGCGAATTAAGGTATCTAATAATAAACCAATGACACCAATCACCAGGATGACTGCCATTAAAGCATCTGGTCTTAAACAATTTTTACTATCCATCACCAAAAAGCCTAAACCAGATTGCGAACCAACCATTTCACCAGATACCAAGAAAATCCATGATGTACCTAAGGCAAGACGTAAGCTCGTAATAATTTGTGCAAGTGAAGCCGGTAAAGCGATTTGAAACATGAATTGAATCTTCTTAAAGCCAAAGGTTTGGGCAATTTTCGCATAGATTGGATCTAAGTTTTGAATTGCCGATACCGTTGATAACAAAATAGGGAAAAAACCAGCAATAAAGATTATAACGATGGCTGGTACACTGCCAATCCCAAACCATAGGACAATAAAAGGCATCCATGCGACCGGCGCAATCGGACGAATCAATTGAACAATTGGATTCACATAGCTAAATATATTGGGAAAGCTTCCTAAAAATAAACCCAATAATATACCGAAAAATGCAGCGATCACATAACCAATCAAAAAGCGAATCAAGCTAATACTAATATGTGAAATTAAAGGTAAATTTGATGTACTTCCCTTTAAGCCAGTACGAATCAATTCCACAAAGGCATCTACAACTTGAAATACCGATGGAAATAAAGCTGAATTGACCTGTCCAAGAGATACAATCAATTGCCAAAGAATCAATACGCCAATAATACTGAGGCATCCTTTTTTAATTTGTTGCATAATTAGGCTCCTTTCGTCGTATAAACAAAATCTTTATACGTTGGTACATTTTCAATCATCTGATTGGCACTTACTTTGTCATATAACTCTTGATAGGCATCTTTAGTAAGTTCCAAATCATCATAGCTGATCCATTTTAAGGACGTTTTTAAGGTTTTGGCATCCTGTCCTAAATATTTTTCAGCAATGCGTGTTGCTTCCTTCGTGTTTAACTTATTTCCAGCTCGTTTATATTCCTTCAAAAATTCATCAAAGGAATCTTGATCCTTTTGAATCACTTCATTGCGGAAGATTAGACCGCAACAAACCGAATCTTCCCATAAATCATCCGAACGGCTTAAGACATGACCAAAGCCTTGGGTAACGGCTTGTGCACCAAAGGGCTCTGCTACACAATAGCCATCAATGGCTCCACTGGCTAAACTTGAAGGCATTTCACTTGGTGCCAATTGCGTTACATTGATATCGTTTAAGCTCAAACCTGCTTTTTCTAATTCCTCGATCAATAAAATGTAATGTGAGGATTGCGTTGATGGAATCGCTATGGTCTTTCCTGCAAGGTCACTAGCTGCTTGAATTGAATCATTGACAACAATAACATTTCCATCCTTATGACCTAAGGCCACCGCTTTTAAATCAATGCCTTTGGCCTTCGCACTCATCGCAAGCTCAATTAATTCTGAGGCCCCATCAATCTTTCCTGCATGTAACGCATCGGTTAAATCGGACCATGAACTAAATTTTTGAAGCTTAATTTGAATATTGGAATTTTCCTTTTCCAAAAGCTCTTTTTCTTCAAAAATAGGTAAAGCATGCGTAATCGGCAAATAGCCAATCGTATACGTTACCTTGGCATCCTTCTCTTTTTGATTCACTTGAACACTTGTAATCTGCCCTAAAACAATCAAGAAAACCAAAGTGAAGGAAATCAAAACAATTCCTATTCTATTTTTTGTCATAGTACATCCTCCCTTTATACTATATTTCCTATCAAATTAATAAGTTATTTTCGAGTATAAAAAGAGTCTAGTCTTTTGTCAATAAAAAACCTTCTGTTATAAAGAAGGTCTAATTTCATTCTAAAAAAAATTGATATATAAAGAAGGAAATCTCTAATCACTTTCAACTACAACTCTCATCCTTTAAGAATTTCCCCTTCATATATTGTCTTTTCCCTTATTTTTGCTTATATTTTAAGGGAAAGAACGTGAGGTAAGGGAATGAGAAGCTTTAATTACTCTGAAATCAAAATCAAAAGTGGGATTCTGATATTCTTGGATTAATTGCGGCCATTTACAAAGAAGTTGGAAAACAAGAGCTGTACCTCAAACAAAAGCCACAGGAATTGGAAAAACTGGTTGAAATCGCAAAGATACAAAGCACCGAAGCATCCAATGCGATTGAAGGTATTATCACTACAAATACTCGTATTAAACAGCTTGTAGAAGAAAAGACAACACCGAAAAATCGAGATGAACAAGAAATTGCCGGTTATCGTGATGTGCTTACTATTATTCATGATAATTTTGATGCGATTCCTATTTCACAAAATTATATTCTACAGCTCCACAAAATCTTATATAGCCACATGAATAATCCCATGGGTGGTAAAACGAAAAGTGTTCAAAATTATATAAGTGCAAGCTATCCAGATGGACATGTTGAAACCTTATTTACGCCTCTTTCCCCATTTGAAACACCAGAAGCCTTGGATCAAATTTACCAAGAATATAACCGTGTGATCGGAAATATGGAGGTTGAACCACTTATCGTTATCCCTATTTTTATCCATGATTTTTTGTGTATTCATCCATTTAATGATGGCAATGGCCGAATGAGCCGTCTGCTTACGACATTACTTCTCTATAGAAATGGGTTTTACGTTGGAAAATATATTTCCCCGGAAGCAAAAATCGCTAAAAATAAAGATCTATATTACAGTGCACTTTCTCAATCACAACACGGATGGCATGAAGGATCTGAAGATGTCGTTCCTTTTATAAAATATTTACTTGGAACAATTCTGGCAGCCTATAAAGATTTTGAGGATCGTTTTTCTCTAATAGAAACTAAACTTCCTGCTGTTGAAATGGTAAGACAGGCAAGCATAAATAAAATTGGTCGTTTCAATAAACAGGATATTCGTGAACTCTGTCCTACACTTAGTGACAGTTCGATAGAAAAAGCCTTTCGAGAACTTATTTCATTAGGTGAGCTAAAAAAAGAAGGAAAAAGTAAAGGTACCTGTTATTATCGATTAAAATAGTTCCTCTAAGAAAATCCTTCAGTTATTGAACGAAAGCACCTCTTTGAAGGTGCTTTTTCTTTGGGTATATTATTTTGTCGTTTCTTTATAGTTTTTGGGTATTTTAGCTTAACGTTCTACACTCTATCTTTCATTCTAATAAGCTATTTAACTACGTGCTCCTTTAACCACTGAATGATATCATCACTTTCATACATGACTTTTTCATCCATCATCAAACAGGGCACTTGATTTTTTCCACCGATTTCAATTAGTTCTCCTAAAGCCTTTGAATCGGAATGAATATCCTTATAGATGATATTCTTAATCTCATTTTCTTCGATAAAACGCATCACCTTTTTACAATAAGGACAAGATGCGAAGTAATAGAATCTAATATTCAATTATCGCTTCCCCCCCCCGAATATACTTCGATAATCGAGTCATGACAATCCTTTAAACAAGTAAGAAGGATTGGATTAAAGGCACCACATTCTCCATTTAAAATCATTTCCATTGCCTTCGGATGAGAATAGGCTTGTTTATAAACACGATCACTTACTAAGGCATCATATACATCCGCTAGTGATACAACTTGTGCACTAATTGGGATTTCATCACCTTTTAGGCCATCTGGATACCCTCTTCCATCCCATTTTTCATGATGCCATCGGCATATATCATGTAGATAATGAGCCAATGGTTCCTCTTTAAAGGCATCTAAGTTATCGACCATGTTTGCACCAATAACCGTATGGGTTTTCATGATTTCAAATTCTCTGTCTGTGAGTTTACCCGGTTTATTTAAAATGGCTTCATCAATACCCATCTTTCCAATATCGTGTAAGGCACTTGCACTACTAATTTGATTTCTTGCTTCCTCACTCAAAGGATAAGCATCACTGATTTCATATAAGCGATTTAACAATATCTTGGTAATCTGTTCCACATGCATAACGTGTGGACCACTTTCACCATTCCGATATTCAACAACCTGCGATAAAATATTTGTCAAAATATAGGAATTTCGATTCTTTTCCTCAATTTTATTGCGAATTTCCTCTCGTAATTTTTTCTGTTTCTGATATAAAGAGAGAATATTCCGTACCCGCTTTAATACAATGCCATTCGAAAATGGCTTTTGAATATAATCCGATGCCCCTAAGTCAAAACAACGTTCAATAACACGTTCGTTTCCTTGGGCACTAATCATAATTGCCGGTACATCTTCTAACCATTGATGACGTGCCATAATTTTTAGAACTTCAATTCCATCCAATTCAGGCATCATAATATCCAGCAAGACCAAAGATAGCTTATTATTGTTCTTTTCAATAATCCGTAAAGCTTCTTTTCCATTTCGTGCTTGGCTAGTACGATAATCTTTTTCTAAGAAGGATTCTAGAATCATGCCATTCATTTCATTATCATCTACGATTAAAATCCATGGCTTTTCTTGATAGCTCGTTGTGAACATTGGCAAACGCCCTTCTTGATGCCATTCAAAATACAATCGATTCATTTGCTCTTTTGCGTATACCATAAATCGTTCAAGCTTTTCTACGCAACATGCTCTTGTACGATAATTTGAAATCAAGGCACTCATCGCAACCGATGCATGATCCTTCCCACCTTTTGGGAGTATTGCTAAATGAATTTCTTCGCGAATTCGCACTAATTTATCTTCTAAATTTCCTTCATTGATTCCTTCTAAAATCAATAAGAATTGATTCTTTCGATAACGAATGACACGATCATTCCCTCGTGAATTTCGCAACAATATTTTCGCAATGGCCTGTAAAATATGTTCATCAATCTCTGAATGATCCTTTTGGTTGATCGAATTTATTTCAACAAGGGCCATTCCCGCTTGTCTTCGATTAAACTTTTCAAGCTCTTCATAATACAATTGATTATAGATACCCGTACTCTGATCTCGATAGTAATCTTTTTCTTTAAACAGATGCTTTTGGTTCATCACGGATTGATTTTCAAGGGTTGATACGACCTCTAAGACCATTGGTGCTTTATCAACCTCAATGTATCTTGCCATTATCAAATAGGCTTTCTCTTTGCCAAATTCAAGCACTGAAGACGCTTTTTTCTCATCTAAAACGTTCAACAAGAGCTGATGATCACTAATTTCTTCTTCCAAACAAAGAAAGGTATCTTCTTCCTTAATTTCATCCTCTTTTCTTAGTTTTACGAATGAAAATTGTTCTTTTAAATTGTTCAAAAGCTCTTGAATTTCAGCTTTTGAATATTTATCCTTTTCTCTCATACCCATTCCAAAACTTTCTATTAATTAAGCATCAAATTCTTTTAATGTTTCTATGGTTTTTTTATAAATTGGATCCATTTTTTCCATAATAGCTTGTGAACCATCCAAGGATTTTGCACGAAGGATTTCGGTTAATTCTAAAACACCACCTTCACTTAATTGTGTAAATCCTAAATTCAAACAAATCCCTTTTAACGTATGGCAAGCAAAAAAAGCTTGTTCGCAATCTCCCTTTTCTAAGGCTTCCTTTAAATGAAGATAGCTTTGATCATCAATGAATTTTTTTGATACATTTGCGATCAATGCTTCATTTTGTAAGCGCGCAAAGGCCTCTTCATAATTTGCACCCATTTTTTCGTAACAACTTTTTATATCCATATTCAATATCCTTTCTCTATTTATTATATTATTCTTTGAAATAGTCCTTCACAAGCCCAATTACTTGATTTGATAACAAGAATAAAGCAATCAGGTTTGGTATAATCATAAATCCATTAAAGGTTTCAGCAATATCCCACATTAAACCTAAATTCATTGTAGCACCAACAATCGCAACCAATGAATAAATGAATAAGAACGGACGAACCAGCTTCGATCCAAAGACAAACTCAACACAACGAGAACCATATAAGCCCCATCCTAAAACGGTTGAAAACGCAAAACAGCATAGAGCCACCGCTGTAAAAATAGAGACCCAATTTCCATAGGTTGTCACAAAGCCAGCAATCGTTAGTTCAGCACCGGCTGCAACGCCATAGGTCAATGTCTCATTTCCACATAGAATAACCAAAGCCGTTAATGTACAAATTACAATGGTATCGACAAAAACCTCAAAGATTCCAAATAAGCCTTGTTTACAAGGTTGATCAATATCAGCACAGGCATGAGCAATACTTCCTGTTCCTAAACCTGCTTCATTGGAAAAGATACCGCGGGAAACACCCTTTCGCATCGCAATCATAGCAGAACCAACAATTCCTCCCGTTACCGCACTTGGATGAAAAGCACCTACAATAATCGAAGAAAAAACGGCTGGAACGCGATCCAAATGAAGAAGGACTACACCCAATCCAAAAATAATATAAAGTAAAGCCATGAAAGGAACCAAAAATTCAGAAACCTTTCCAATTCGTTGAATACCCCCTAATAAAACAAGGGCAACTAGAATCGCAATCACAACACCTAAAATTAAGTTCACCTGTGAATATTGACCTTGTGAAATCAGATTATAGTTAATTAATGCCTCTTTAATTGAAGCGACAATCGTATTCACTTGGGTTGCATTTCCAGTCCCAAAGACTGTTAAGATACCAAAAATCGCATAGGCATAAGCCAAGGGCATCCATTTCTTTCCTAAACCATTTTTAATATAGTACATGGGTCCACCAACATATTCCCCATTTTCATTCAATTCACGATAACGAATGGCTAAGGTTACTTCGGCAAATTTCGTACACATTCCTAAAAAGGCAGAACACCACATCCAAAAAATAGCACCTGGGCCACCAATCGCAACCGCACCTGCAACCCCTGCAATATTTCCAGTTCCTACTGTACCCGCTAACGCGGTACAGACCGCTTGAAAAGGACTAATGGTTCCTTCTTTTACATCTAATTTTTGAAACGCTTTGCCAAGGGTACTTTGCATGGCCACTTTAAATTTTCGAACCTGTAAGAATTTTGTTCGAATGGTCAATAAAAGGCCTACCCCTATGATACAGACCATGGCAGGTACGCCCCAAATAAAATTGCTTAAAGCTTGATTAATACTCGTAATACTCTCTATCATTGATCTCACCTATATTTCTTGTTTCTATTTTAAAAAATATCCTAGTTAAAATCAATTCTAGCTAGGTATTAATTCTTTTGGACTTAAGCTATAATAGATAAGGTTTAAGGAGGATCCTATGATTATTCAACAAATAAATCCAGAATTAATGGAGTTATCAAAACAATCTGAAAGTGATTTAAAAGAAATCTTTGATCAAATTGATGACATTTGCCTTTATAATAGCAATCGTATTTTATCTGCATTCATTGAAAACCAAGTATCGTATTCAGACTTTGCCGATATCAATGGCTATGGAAATTATGATGAAGGTCGAGATAAGCTCGAAAAAATATTTGCGACCATTTTAGGCTGTGAGGATGCCTTAGTCCGTCCGCAAATTATGAGTGGAACAAACGCCCTCTACTTAGCTTTATCCGCTTTATTAAAGCATGGAGATACAATGATTTCGATTAGTGGAGCACCCTATGATTCCCTACAAGCGATGATTGGAATTAGTGGTGATTCCAGTCAATCACTAAAATACAATGGCGTGGTCTATGAACAAATCGATTTGATTGATAATGATTTTGATGATTATGCCATCGTTAAACGTGTAGCGAGTCAGGATGTCAAATTAGTTGAAATCCAACGTTCACGTGGTTACAGCAATCGTCTATCTTTATCCTGTGCGAAAATCAAACGCATTATTTCAAAAATTAGAGAAGTAAATACCGATGTAATCATCATGGTGGATAACTGTTATGGTGAATTGGTTGAAAAAGAAGAGCCAGGTCATTTAGGTGCAGATTTGGTTGTCGGTTCTTTGATGAAAAACCTAGGAGGTGGCATTGCCCCAACTGGTGGGTATGTCGCTGGAAGAAAGGATTTAATTTTCAATGTAGCCGAACGTCTAACTGCTCCTGGTATTGGAAAGGAATTAGGTGCAAACTTCAATTTAAATAATGCCTTCTTTAAAGGTTTATTTATGGCTCCCAATGCCGTTAAAAGTGCATTAAAGACCGCTATTTTCTCTGCTTATATGTTAGAGAAGCTCGGCTTTAAAAATGTATCGCCAAAATACAACGAGCATCGTACCGATATCATTCAAACCCTAGAATTAGGCACAAAGGAAAACCTTGTTCAATTTACTCAAGGCATTCAATCCTGTTCACCAATTGATTCCTTTGTACAGGTCATGGCAGCACCAATGCCTGGCTATCCTTTTGATGAAGTCATGGCAGCCGGTTCCTTTACCCAAGGAAGTACGATTGAATTAAGCGCTGATGCACCCGTTATTGAGCCATATACGCTTTATATTCAAGGTGGACTCACCTATGAATATGGAAAGCTATCGATTTTATTAGCTTTATCGAATATAAAAAAA
>CAVKAP010000029.1:0-12550 GCA_963654445.1 Segatella copri | reverse complement strand
TTAAACAAGAATCTCTATAGAAAAATGTTAACACTCTGAAATATACAGAATTGATTCAAATAATATAAGAGATACGATGAGTTGAATATAATTCTTGACGAATTGGGACAAACAGAGCAGAAACCTTTATTAAAACAGTATTAAGAAGGAAGCAATGAAAAAGAAATTTGAATAAAAAGAAAAACTCCACTGTTTATCAACAATGGAGTGTATTTTTTTTTATTTGTTTGAATTACATGAAATAAGGCGTTGCAAAGTAAGCTACGAAAATAACGAGTAATACCCAAACAGTTGGATGAATTTCTTTAGAACGTCCAGCAGCTACCATCGCAACAGTATAAGCGATAAATCCACATGCGATACCATTTGAAATGGAATACATTAAGATCATCATAATAACTGTAATAAATGAAGCTGAGGCAAATACCATATCATCCCAATCAATTCCTTTTAATTGTTGAGCCATCATAATACCAACGACAACCAATGCAGGAGCAGTTACGGCATTGGTAACAGTACTTAAAACCAATGGTGATAAGAATACAGACAACAAGAATAATACACCACTTGTACATGCTGTAAGACCTGTACGTCCACCAACACCAACACCTGAGCTTGATTCAACGAAGCTTGTTACTGTACTTGTACCGATTACAGCACCAAATACGGTACCAATGGCATCAGCAAGTAAAGCTTGTTCAGCATTTTCTAATTCGCCTTTTTCGTTAACTAAACCAATACGGTTACCAATCGCAACTAAGGTACCAGCTGTATCAAAGAAGTCTACGAATAAGAATGAGAAGATTACAACGAAGGCTTGGAATGGGTTTGCGAATAATTCACCAAATCCTGTAAAACATGCACCTAAAGCTTCAAATTGGAAATCAGCTGAAACTGGATTTGATGGTAATGTAGGCATTCCTTCAAGTCCGAAGCATCCACCAATAATACCTAAAACAGCAGTAATAACCATACCAACAAAGACAGCAGCAGGAACATTTTTAATAACTAAAGCAATCGTAATCAACAATCCAATGATGGCAAGTAAAACACTTGGATCTGTTAAATTACCAATTCCTACAAAGGTAGAGCTGTTTGCGATAATGATTCCAGCATTCTTTAATCCAACAAAGGCAATAAAGAAACCAATACCAGAACCAATGGCTAATTTCAATTGAACCGGAATCGCATTAATAATTGCTTTACGAATACCAGTAACAGAAATAACGACAAAGATTACACCTGAAATGAAAACAGCACATAAAGCGGCTGACCAAGTGAATCCCATTTGACCGCAAATTGTATACGCAAATAAAGCATTGACTCCCATACCAGCAGCTAATGCAACTGGATAGTTTGCAACCAATCCCATGATGATACTAGCAACACCAGCTGAAAGAGCAGTAGCTAAAAAGACAGAAGCTTTGTCCATTCCAGTATCACCTAAGATACTAGGGTTCACGCCAAGAATATAAGCCATTGCTAAGAAGGTCGTAAGACCGGCAAGAATCTCAGTTTTGACACTTGTATTCTTTTCATTTAATTTAAAAAATTTTTCCATGAAATATATGTCTCCCTCTATCGTCAAAAACGACGTGTCTATTTTATTACAATGTGTCACTTTTCGCAATAAAAAAGCCTTATACAAAGGCTTTCAGTTCTAAATTTTCTTTTTAATTTGGATTTTTTGTTTCTCATAATAATACAGACGCATACAAGTAGAAACAATCAGAATTCCAAAAGCTAATACACCGGCAATACTAATGGTAGATAATCCTTGCTTTAATGCTTGGGTTGCATTGCCATGAATCGCACGTAGCATGGTTTGATACATTCCAGCTCCAGGAACTAAGGGGATTAAAGAAATACCTAAAAAGGTGGTTACTGGGGTTTTGCATTTTCTTGCCAATATTTCGGATAAAAGAGATAGAGCAATAACACCAATAAAATTGGCTAAAAGCTCAGAGGCGGTAAAATAAAGAGAAACCTTATAAAAGATACCACCAATCGCTCCAATCAAACCAGCAATCCAAATATTTTTCCCTTTGACATTAAAGATAAAGCTATAACATAAACTAGCCAAAAAGGCTGATAAACCACTTTTAATTAAGATGATAAGCATAGGACACCTCATAAGCATGTATATAGGACAATACCAGAACCAGCCGCAATCGCAACAGCACATAAAAAGGCATCGGTTGCACGAGCAAGACCGGAAATGGTATCCCCTGCAATTGTATCTCGAATGGCATTGGTGATGGCAAGACCTGGCACCAACAACATAAAGCCGGAAATAATAACGATATTAAAGTTGAAATCCTTATAGACATGATAGATTAAAATCGTCAATAGGGTGGCCATACCCGCTGCACAAGCGGTGTTTAAAAAGGTATTGAGACGATATTTTTCACAAAGTGTATTCACAATACGAATTGCTAAACCGATAAAAAAGGCAATCAATGCTTCAATGACTCCGCCATCAAAGAAGACGGAAAAAGCAGAAGCACTAATTGCAGAAAAAAGTAAGCATTGATAAAAAGGAATTCTTTTTTCATTTTTAATTTTATTCAATTCTTCTTCAATCTGATCAATAGAATAAATATGATCAGCCATCTTTCTAGACAGGTTGTTAATACGATCGATTTGATTTAAATTGACCTTTCCACTATGAACTCGACAAATCTTTGTATAGGTTTGTTCTTTGGTCGTCATGGAGAACATGATTCCGGTTAAAGTAACATAGCTATCGGCTTCTAAGACTTCGGGTCTATTTCGAGCCATACGAACCATCGTATCTTCAACACGTCGAATCTCAGCACCACTTTCAAGTAATAGCGTTCCTGCTAGAAGAATGGCATTTAATAATCTTTCATCATTCATAAAATGATTATAACAAGAATTATTAAATCTTAAATAATTGATTTAAATGAAAAGAGTAAATCCAGGTTTGAATTTCTTTATCTGGATTTATTTTATGCATTGCTTGAGCATAGGTATCCAATTGACTTTTATAGGTTTTGGTTAATTCATCTTGATTTAAGCCATCGGTTTTAAAGTCAAGAATATGGATGGTATCCTCTTCCCACACGACAAGGTCCATAAATCCATGAATCACTTCTTGATCTTCTTGAAGAATATAGCTGCATTCAAATTCATGCTTTTCTTTCATCCATTGAGCATAGCTTGGATTTTCATTTATGGCTAATAATTGTTCAAGATCCTTTGAGCTTAGGGTATAGCTGTTCTTTTTCGCAAAGCTTTCAAGCTCTTCTTTTTGGTAAGGATAAGCGCATTGTCCCATCATTTCATGGAAGAGCGTACCACGATCGGTATTTGTACTTCCTTGTAAGGAGAATTCCTTCCATTCGTAATGAATCTTACTTTGACTGGCCGTCTTACTTTCAAAAAGACTTGCTTTCTTTTGATACAAGGATCTCTCCTTTTTATGAGATTGATATTCCTGTTGATCGGGTCGATCACATAAATCCATCTTAATAAAGTGAACCGGACTTTCTGGTTCATTAAAATAGGTATGGAACAACCAAGAGGTATACCGTTTATTTTCTAAAAGTGCCTGTGTATTTAATGGTGATTCATAATCATGAACTGAGTGGATGGCATCCACAAAAACCAATTCTTTTTCAGCACGGGTTGTTGCGACATAGAAAACGCGCATTTCTTCCTCTAGGTCATCATGAAGCTGTTTGGTATTAAATGCAATTTCCCCCATGGATTTTCTTAATAGATGGCCGTTTTCACTAATGGATGATGTACATACTCCTAAATCCGCATCTAAAGATATCTTTGATGGATTTTGGAATTTAGGTGGTTCATGATCCGAAAGGATATAGACCACTGGAAATTGCAAACCCTTGGATTCATGCATGGTTTTTAATTGTACAATATCCGCATGAATATCATAAGGATTCGTTTCCGATAGGGCATCTTCCTTCGCATCCTTGTTTAAGGCCGATACAAAGTCGACTAGGTAATCATAGGATGCACTTTTGACCAATAAATCATCCAAATTGGTTTTGTTTTGTGAAGTCGTATGATCAAAGTAGAAATTATTCCAAGCATATAAGGTCTGCAGGCATTGACTAGGATTGCTTGAAATTTCTTTTTCGAGTTGATGCCATCCGACCATAAAGAATTTATCTTTAATACGTAAATATAAAGGCCCCTTATTATCTTCTGTAATCAATTGATTGATTTCGAGCTGTCCAATTGGTGAACAAAGAGCAGCTGTTAAGGCGATATCATCCATTGGATTGATTAAGGCCTGTAAACAAGACACGATAATTTGTACTGCCGAATCTTGATAGTATCCACCCTTTGAATCACCGGAACAAGGAATACCATAGGACTCTAGAATATTATTGTACTCGCTGTATTTTTTTCGATTTCTTGTAAGGATACAAATATCTTTGAAAGGAACACCCTTTTTATGATGTGCAAGAATATCATGGGCAATCAAATCCATACAATTTTTATTGTGTTTTGAATGCGCAGTGGATTTATGGATGCCATTTTCATCTGCCCATGAATCGGATTCACTATAAAGAAAACGAATTGGTACCTGTTCACAATTGCTTTGGGATTCTACACCGACATTGGCAATATCTTCCTTTGTGAAGTTATCCCCCAAACAAGTCGAATTCATGATTTTTTGATAAAAATCATTGTTGAATTGAATGATATTGGCATTGGAACGGAAGTTCTTATCCATATATAAGGTACATTCATCCTTTTCTTTCATATGATTTTTCATAATTGAAGGATTGGCTTGTCGAAAGCCATAGATGGATTGTTTAATATCACCAACACGGAAAACGACACCCTTTTCAGCAAATTGTTTAATAATACTTTCTTGAAGCTCGTTTGTATCTTGGAACTCATCAATAAGGACAGCCTTATATTGGTTATGAATTTCCAATTGAATAATCTTATTTTTTAACAATTGATAGGCATACAATTCAATATCATTAAAATCAAGAATTTCCATTTCGTTTTTAATCTGATCAAATTGTTTTTTTGTTTCTAAGACAAGATCACAAAATTCATTGCGAATGACTTCATTTGCCTTTTCATCGTTTAAGTAGGTTTCTAAAGGATAAAGATCTTCGGCAATTGTTTGCTCTTTTTTCTTTATTTTGTCCTTTAAAGCATTGAATGCATCCTTATCTTGGGTTTCTTTTCCTGCTCGAAGATAAGCTGTTAATTGAATATAAGACTTAAAGGCAGTGATAAATTCTTCATAGCTTCCTTTTAGGCAGGGCTTTAAAGCTTCAGCTTTTTTAGGAAAAATCGGATCGATCAATTTACCTTCCCGACATAGTTCAAATAAGGAATAGGCTTGTTCATGGAAATAACGAATAAACCATTTTTGGATTTGAGCTTGCATTTCATTGGATTGAATCCCTTTTAAATACGCTACAGGATCTGATTTAGACCATGCGTTATTGATACAATCTTTTACCTTTTTTTGAATGGAAGAAATATCTTGATTCAAAATGGTTAAATAACGCTGTAAATTTTTGGTATTAACCGTTTTTAAAGCTTTTTGGAAGCCTTGATCAAAGGCTTCTTTGCTTTGAGCTTCACTGGCAATTGTATTGGCACGATAAAGGGTAATCGGGATTTTATAGTAATAATTCTTTACTAGCTTAAAGCAGAAGCTATCAATGGTACAAATATCGGCATTTTCTAGTAAAGCCAATTGATCCTGAATAAAATCGTTGCTCTTTTCTTCGAGTAAACGAGCACGTAATCTTTCCTTCATTTCAGCCGCTGCATCGTTGGTAAAGGTCATTGCTAGAATTTGGTCAACGGAGATTCGATCCTTTAAAATCAATTGACACAATCTTTCAACTAAGACTCTCGTTTTTCCACTTCCAGCACTTGCTGATACAAGGGTATCTTTTCCACGCGCATCAATGGCTTTTTGTTGATCTTGGGTAAAATTCATTCTTCATCCTCCTTTACACGAAGTTCTTTTTCTACTTCTTTTTTGGCATTACGACAAATCGCTTGATAAGAACAATAGGAACAGCCGTCTTTTTTATGATCTGGACAAATGTTTCCAGAAAGGATATCTTCACTAATTGAACCTATAATATCCTTCCATTGTTCTTTTGCTTGCTCTAAAGCTGGTACAGGTGATCGCTTGCTTGATAATTTAAAAAATTGTTTCACTTCATCACTGTAAATTCCTAAGTCGCCATAATTCCAGCCTTTAAATTTATCACCCATTTGATATTTTTCTTCAAAAGAATCGACTTCCAAAGGAATCCAATTGTTTTTCTTTCCTTGGTAGTTTAGCTTGATGGCACTTTGTTTTTCTGGCGCTTTACGTAAACAGATATAGTAGCTTCCAAGCGGAATTTTATTACTTTCCTTTTCATAGGCAATCGTATAAGTGACAAGCTGTAAGGATAGGCCCTGTTGGAATTCTTTCAGCTTTAATTCCTTATCACCACTCTTATAGTCAAAAATCACAAACGAAGAACCGGATTCATCAATACGGTCAATGTATCCGACCAAAGAGATGACATAATCATCCCATTCAATATCATAGGTCAAGCGTTTTTCTTGTTCGCAAATCGACATATGCCATTGCTCTTGGAAGATCTTTAATTGTTCGAAAAGATGACTCAAGTTAATGAGCAAGGCATCCTTTTGAGAAGCAACCCATTCTTTTTTACTAGGGAAGGCTTGTTCAAACCAGGCATATTCTTTTTCAATGTAGCTTTTAATCTCATCCTTTGTACAATTGACATAAGCTTCTTGATGATCATTCGCCATGGATTCTAAGATTTCATGAAGAATTGAACCACGTATGCTTAAATCAGCCCAATCCTTTTGTTCTTTCAGATGAAGTCCTTTATCTAGGAAATAAGAAAGGGGACAACGAACATATTTTTCAAAGCTAGAAACGGAGCCATAGATTTTTCCTTCTTTTAAGAAAAGAGCATGGGCTTCTTCTTTGGATAAAGAAAAATCAGGTTGGGTATAAACATCACTTTCTTGAATCGTACAGAAGCTTGGTTTTTTTCCAATAAAGCTATCCATTTCAACACTGTTTTCGTATTTTTTTCCTTGATAGTCCGCTTGTGGTAAAGTGACAATCAAATGCTCAATTGTTTTCAAACAAGCCTTTAAGCCTTCCTTTTGAAGGGTTAGGCGTTGATTCAAGGAAGGGAAATTGACATCAATTAAATAGGTTTCATCAAAGATTCCACCTTCTTTTTCTAATTGTGGATAATTAGCAGCATTGGCACTCGTTAAGAATACAATTGGACGAATATTGGATAATTCCTTTAGAGATCCAATTACTACCCCATGAATAGAAGATGCCGTATTGACTTGTGTCAGGTTTTCAATTTGATGAATTAAAATGGATAAATCCTCTTTTGCATGAATATGTGGCACGGCATCACTACAAAGGGATTGAATTTTTTGCATGCAGGCTAGATTTTCCTTATTGGCTTTATTGTAGCTTTGAATAAAATTAGCAATCTCTTTCCATGAATTGACATCCCATTGAATAGAATGCGTATTCAACCATTCCTTTGTCTTTTTTTCAAAGTTTAAGATTTGTTCCCATTCCTTTTCATCCACAAAATTATTTTTCTCATATTCTGGATGTGTCATTGAAAAAGAAGGAAAGGCTTCTGGGAACAAGGTTAAGTAGTTTTCAAAGTAGCTTGCCTTTGGTTCAAAGGCCTTGACTAAATTTAAAAAGCTTTTCCTTGTCGGTTCTTGAATCCAACGAAGCGCACAAGCCCATTGTAGACAAATCGGATTGGTCTTTTGATCCTTTAAAAGGGTATAAGGAATTTGATAGGCATTAAACATTTGTTCTAAAACCAAGGTATCCTTTGTATCGCAGCAGGAAATAAAAATGTCATCTGCATTCCAATTCTTTTCAACAATCGTTTCCGCAATCCATTGGGCTTGTTTGCGAGATGTACTCATCGCAACATAATCAATTGTCGATTCAACTTCATAATCAAGCCATTGTGCGCCAGCTTGAATCAATTGTTCAATCCATAGGTGATCCCATCCGGAATAAGGACTACGTAAAATGTAAACATCCTCTAAAGAAGAAAAAGAAGGTGTATGATCTTCCGCTAATGGAATCGTTTGTAGACAATCTAATATTTCTTTTAAATCCTTTTCTTTATTGGTATGAATGGGCCAGCTTGTTATTTTATAGGTTTTTGCTAACCTCATGAAATGTAGACAATCTCGTAAGAAATTGGCATCGTTGATATTTTCATAGAAATCATTGGATTTTGAAATAGAAGATAAAGCTTCTTTGTAGGTATATAAAATTTTGATATTACTTTCTTTTTTTGGAAAATAAGTATTTAAAAAGCTCGAAAGGGAAAGAACCTGCAAAGAAAGATAATGTTCCTTTTCTTTTAATAGCTTTTGATAGAAAGGTAAATGTAAAGATGTAGGTGCAATAATGGTCCCGTGTGTTGGTAAACTCTTCATAAGAATCCTCCTTATAGATAAGAATGTAAAACATAAATTGACATTATTTATGTCTATAAATTAAATTTTATTATCTATATTGTATCGAGCTTATATTTTTCTTTCACTCTTTTTTTGTAAGAAAATAAGATATAATACAAGTATGAAAACAAGAATACGAAAAATAACCTGCATAGTATGGACAGTTTTGTTATTTTTAACTTCATCCGTTCCAATCTATGCCAATATGGATCAAGTTCCTTCTTACAACAATACCCCGTATACAATTGTGAATGACAATCATCCATCCTTTTCTGCATCGGACTTAGATCCGACATCCAAAAAGGTCTTTCAGCCACTCGATTCTTTAGGGCGGACACAAAGTGCCTTTGCGGTGATTGGTCTGGATTTAATGCCAACGAAGAAACGGAGCAGTATTGGTATGATTAAACCATCAGGATGGCATTTGGCAAAATATGATTGTGTCGAAGGGAAGTATTTATACAATCGTTGTCATTTGATTGGTTATCAATTGTGTGGGGAAAATGCGAATGAAAAGAATTTGATTACAGGAACCCGGTATTTAAATGTGCAAGGGATGTTACCCTTTGAAAATCAAATTGCGGACTTTGTCGAAGCAACGCAATATCATGTCGCTGATCGGGTCAGTCCTATTTATGAAGGAGATAATTTACTCGCAAGTGGAGTGCAGATCGAAGCGCAATCGATTGAGGATGAAGGCTCTGGTTTATCCATCAATGTCTATTGTTACAACGTCCAACCAGGCGTTACTATTAATTATACAAATGGTGAAAGCTCTTTAGCACAGGAACAAGAGGTGGTTGAACAATCGGTAGCTGCTGATTATGTTTTAAATAAAAACACCAAGAAATTTCATAAGCCAGAGTGCTATAGCGCCAATATTATATCGGAAACAAACAAAGAATATTATAACGGGTCAAGAGACGATTTAATTCAACAGGGATACAGCCCTTGTTTACGCTGTAATCCTTAAGGAGAAATTTTATGAATGAAACGGAAAAAACAGTCAATTATGCCATAAAAAAAGCCAAGGAATTGGGGATTCAACACATTGTCGTTGCCAGCAGTACCGGTACGACCTTAAGCTATTTTAAAAATAGTGGTCTTCATGTGGTTGGTGTAAGTACCGCCTACAATCAAGGGGTTTGTGATTTAAGTGAAGAAAAACGAGAAACACTAGAGAAACAAGGATTTGATCTTGTGACGGCAGCGCATACCCTAAGTGGAGCTGAGCGTGCACTATCCAATCGCTATGGTGGCTATGGTCCAATTGAAATTATGGCAGATACCTTACGCATGTTTGGACAAGGGGTTAAAGTCTGTGTGGAAGTGAGTACGATGGCACTAGATGCAGGGAAGATTCCTTACCATGAAAAGATTCTAGCGGTTGCAGGAAATGGACATGGTGCCAATACGGTTGTCCTTTTGACACCATCGTATACAAGCTCGATTTTGAATACAAAAATTCACCAGATTCTTTGTAAACCGGATGCAATTTCTATATAACTTTGAAATCCATTGAATAAGAAGTTTTTATCTATTTTGCGTATTATAAATTGAGAGAGGGAGTATAAAGAAATGGATATAGGAAAAAAAGTTGGGAAAATTATCTCAGACAAAGCAAAAGATATAGATGTTGAAGATATTAAAGGAACAGTTGCCAAGGCTACATCTGCATTAGGTGATGGTTTAAAAAAGGTTTCAGAAACTTTAGAACCAGATCAAGAGAAAGAAAAATTTTCGGAAGCCGCCACCTCTTTAAGTGATGAATTAAATGCTTTCGCAAAGAATTTATTTTCAAAAAAGGAAAAGAAGATTATAAAAAAGAAACAAATTTATTTGTCAAAAAACTTAGAGAATTTAAAAGAAAGAGGGAAAACGAAAAATATTGCGGGATATATGCTTATTTTTTTAGGATTAACATCGAGTTTAAATTTTATTTTCACATTTACCTTTAATGCTTCACTTGTGTTAAGTATTGTTTTTGTGGTGGTGGGATTTTATTTAATTAGCATGACACAAACTGACAAAAAGAGATATCGTAAATTTCCTTTATATTATCAATGCTTTGGTGTACAAGGGACGGCATCTTTTGATGATTTAGCAACTTCTGTGAATGGAGAAAAAGAAGATGTTGTAGATGATTTTCAGAACTATATATCGGAGCATATTTTGATTCAAACGCATATTGATCAAAAAAATGAAAAAATCTATATCACAGATCAAGCATTTGAACGATCGAAATTACCGGATATTCCAGTGAAAAAAGAAGATAAAATAGAAACAGAAAATCAAGAAGAATTGCCAATAGAAATAAAAGAATTTATACAAAAAGTTGATGACTATTTAAGTAGAATAGAGAAAGATAATGTAGATATAGAAAATGAGAAGGTATCTGCACACTTAGATTATTTGGTTGTGATACTAACAAAAATAAAAGAACATGTTAAGAATCATCCGTCTTCTCTTTCGGATACTGACCAAATGATGAACTATTATTTACCAATGACAATGAATCTTTTAGAAAATTATAAAGAACTTGATGATGGAAATTTGTTGGGTGAAAATCGCTTGAAGTCAAAAAGTGACATTGAAAAGACGTTATATAATTTAAATGATGCACTGAATACTCTATATGATGAAATGTATCAAAGCACGACAATGGATGTGCACGCAGATATTTCTGTTTTAGAGACTTTGTTGGAGCAGGATGGACTGAAGCGTAAAGAAAGCTCATTTTCGATGCATGATCAAGAATAAAATATACAGTGTTATTAGAATTCAAATAGAGAGAAAGAAGAGGATTTAAAATGGAACAGAATAATGGCCCTCAATTAACATTGACCCCAGAATCAGATATTGAAGTGGAAGTACAAGCAAAAGAAGTTGTTAATGTTGCTGAAGATATTCAAATTGATTTAACGCAGTTCACGGAAGAAGAGAAAAAACAAATTAGTGATTTTTCAAAACAAATTGATATCGCAAATAACAATGTAGTTATGCAATATGGTATTGGAGCACAAAAAAAATTAGCTAATTTTTCGAACCAAACCTTATCTGAAGTTAAAACAAAGGATTTAGGAGAAATTGGCGACATGTTAACTAATGTTGTCGGAGAATTAAGAGAATTTGATGTGAATGAAGAGAAAAAAGGTTTCTTTGGTTTCCTAAATAAAGGGAAAAACAAAATAGAAACTATGATTTCTAAGTATCAACAAGCAGAAACAAATGTTGAAAAGATATCAAATATGCTACAAGATCATCAAGTTCGATTGTTAAAAGATACTTCTATGCTGGAACAAATGTTTGAATTAAATAATACATATTATAAAGAATTAACAATGTATATCGTTGCTGGGAAAGAGTGTCTATCCGAAGCGGTTAATCAAAAATTGCCTTTGTTAGAACAAAAAGCGCAAAGTTCAAATTTGCCTGAAGATGCACAAGCAGTAAATGATATGAGGATGTATTGTGATCGATTTGATAAAAAACTTCACGATTTAGAAATTAGTCGAACAATTGCCATTCAAACAGCCCCTCAAATTCGCCTTCTACAAAACAATAATAATTTAATGATTGAAAAAATTCAGTCAACATTGGTCAATACGATTCCGTTATGGAAAAACCAGATGGTCATTGCTTTGGGATTGCATCATGCTACAGAAGCTGCGAAAACACAACAGGTGGTTTCTAATATGACGAATGATTTATTGAGAAAAAATGCCGATGCATTGCATCAAGCTTCCGTAGAAACAGCGAAAGAATCGAATCGTTCAATTGTAGATATTGAAACTTTAAAGCATACAAATGAACAATTGATTCAAACCTTTGATGACGTCATAAAAATTCAAGAAGAGGGTAGAGAAAAACGTGCACAGGCAGAAAAAGAATTACGTCAGATTGAATCGGATTTAAAACAAAAGATTTTAGATATGCGTAAATAGAATATGATTTGCTTATTCAAAAATCCATCAGATTCTTTGTAAACCGGATGCAATTTCTATATAATCTTCTTTATGGAACGAAT